>CAYMUZ010000089.1:0-10163 GCA_964393875.1 uncultured bacterium
CAGATGCTGACAATGATGCTCGTATACCCGGCAGGGACATCATAAATAAAATGTTTGATCAGATAAAGACCCGCCATGATGAGAAAAAAAAATCCCGCCATGCTTCCAGCATAAATCAGAAAATTGAGGGGTTTATTGGACAAAACCAAAATCATGTCCAAAAAGAGATCAAAGCGTGAAAAGAAATTATAGTGACTTTTGCCGCTCTTTCTTTTCTCATTAGCCACTTCTAAAGTGGCATAGCGCATCCCGATATCGTTGACAATTCCTGAAATGACACGGTTATTTTCACCATAGCTGCCGAAACGCGACACAAACTCTTGGGTCATCATTTTCATCATCAGCTGATTGGTGACGATGTCCATCGCTAAGACTTTTGTCAAAAAAAGCCAGAATAGCCTCGATGTCAGGGTATCAAACCAATCGTTCCGTAGGGAAGCACGCGTATACACGATGTCATAACCTTCTTTGATTTTTCGATAGAGCATGGGAATCGCTGAGGGTGGATTCTGAAGATCTCCGTCCATGATCAAAACATAGGCCCCCCGGGCAAATCGCATTCCAGCGGACATCGCAATTTGCTGTCCATATCGGCGGGAGAGAGAGATCCCACGGACAAAAGGATATTTCTGGCACACGTCTGCTATGGCTTTTTCCGAATCATCACAGCTATGGTCGTTGGCAAGAATGATTTCGAAGGAAATGCCTGTTGGCTGCAGGTGGGCAATGATTTCTTCCACGAGAGGGGCTACGAGCGCGGCATCGTTATAGACCGTCGCCACCACTGAAAGCTCGCAGGGAGGCGCCGACGACAAAAAAGAGGGTGTCAAAGCAGAGTTCATACGTGGCAAAGATTTCCTCTTAAGTTTTGCTCAGCGCAAGAGTATCGAAAAACGCCCTCGTGGGAAAAATGAACCTTGCGATTTTCAAAACATTGCTTCATCGCTCGACCTTACCGCCTGCAAACACGCACCCTTGTCTTTCGGAAAAGACTTGCTATAATTTTCGGGGATTATATCATGTCCCCCTTTGGGTCACGAGATCTAAAAATCTTCTTCAGGCTCCATTTTTCACACGAGGGACCTGCTCCAGTGAAAGCGGTTGTTCTCCAATCCAATTATATCCCCTGGAAAGGTTATTTTGACCTGATTCATGATGCGGATGTTTTCGTTTTTTACGACGAGGTCAAATACACCAAAAACGACTGGCGCAATCGAAACCGTATCTATGCGCCCAACGGCCCCCATTGGCTCACCATTCCGATCTCGCCCAAAGCCGTATCCCTCAAGATCAGTGAAGTTGTGATGGCCACCCCTCGATGGCAAGAGGAGCACTTCAAATCGCTGCAGTCGGCTTACGGAAAATCTCCCTGCTATCGTCAGCTTTACCCGGTGATGGAAGAATTGTACTTGAAACGCGAGTGGACACGGCTGGTCGACTTGAATCGTTTTAGCATTGAAAAAATCAGCCGCCTTATAGGAATCCAAACGCGCTTTGTAGACTCCAAAGATTTTTGTCTCCAGGGGGGGGCTGTGGAGCGTTTGATTGATCTCTTAACCAAGCTCGGGGCGAGCGAATACATTACGGGTTCTTCTGCAAAAAATTATTTCAAAGACGAAGAATCTCTTTTTCAAAGGAACGGGATTAAACTCACCTACAAGGACTATTCGGGGTACCCGGAATACCCACAGCGCAGACCGAGTTTCGTCCACGAAGTTTCGGTGCTTGACATGATCGCCAATCTAAGCTTTGACCAAATCGGACAATGGATCTGGGGGTGGCGACAACTCCCGGCATCCGCCAAAGAAAACCGCACCGATTAAACGGTTTTACTTCTTTACCTTATAAAGAACTCCGTCCGAAAGCGTTTCAACCGGAAAGAGCGAGAGTCTCTCTGCTAATTCCGCTTCGGTAGGGTAATACCAACGCCAGCCGATATTCTTGAAATAGGCTAAAATCCCGTCCTGTTCCTGCAAAACCTTTTTCATTTTTTCTAGCTCTGATTCATAGTTTGTCATTGCCCGGCCAGCTGGATCCGAGACATGGATTTTCATATAGTGCTCTTTGGCCGGAATCGGAGAGGACGGCCTTCCAGTCAGGATATAAACAGCATCCATCCCGTTGGAATAAACCGGAACTCCCGCAGGAAGTCCGGCTATTTTGCGGAGGGTTTCCGATTGACTCCACGCAGGGCTGGCGTAGCCAAGGCCCTTGTCCCAAGTACTGTGCCCCCACTGCATCCCCCGCCCCAAATAAGTGATGCCAAAAAAAAGAGCTGCGCTGATCAACCCCACCCGCAGAAAAGATTTTTTTCCAGCGCTGCTCCACACATAACTGCCCGCCGAGGCCGCTAGAATAATCACCATCATGTGAACGCAGGAAAGCGCCCGATCATCGATGGCTTCTTTACCTAAAAAAGCATTCGTCGCGAGATAAACCCCAACGTGCATGCCGATAAACACCCACAGACTCACAGCGAGTTTTCTTAGACGCTTCACTGCCTCCGGGGGGTAGCAAGACAAATTCGCTTTCATTTTAAAAAGGGCTGCGCTACCCGCTCCAAAAACAAAAAGCCCTGCCAAGAGACACCCCGCTCGAAACACCGGGGGAACACTTTTGGGAAGCAGCCAAATCGAGGGGTAGGCTATCAACTGTCGAAAATTGGAGGGAAGATTGTAAGGCTGAAAGCTGAACGCGGCTCCAGTGCCCAGCGGAGATCCCACCACACTCTTGTTTCTTAAGAACCACAAGATCATGGGAAGACATCCCACGATCAGCATCAAACCCGCTCGACGGAATCTTTCACCCAAAGGCTTTTGACTCAGGAGTACGAACGAAACAATGCCCGCCGCCACAGCCGCCATGCCTGCGTAGCGGGTAAGAAAGGCCAGGGCAAGTGAACTGGCCGCCGTCATCAAAATAGAAATATTCCTCTCATCTTCCAGATGAGCATTCAAGCAATAAAATCCAAAGCCAGTAAAAAAAATGAAGGCGGGTTCCGAGTTGGCCATGGCGTGAAGCCCAAGCATGACGAACGAAGTCATGATCATCCAAGAACTCACTAAGGCAGCCCTCACCGAACGGGTTGCGTAAAACACCATGAAGCCAGCTAAACAAATATTGCTCCCAAAGAGGCCTGTATTCAGAAATTTGGCCGCCACCAGCGGATCCATACCGAAAGAACCCACGAGCGCGAGAAGAATCGGAAAAAGAGGCCCGTAGAGCGTAAAGGGAGTGCTTTGGCCCCATTCAGGAGGGCCCATCAGCCCGTGCCCTTTTAGAAGGCTCCGGGCAGCCGCGATGTAATGCGTTGAATCCGGAGAAAGCCCCCCTCCCCAGCGTGTGCAGAAAAAAATAAAGCCCATGCCTGCAATGGCAATGAGGGAATCAAAGGTGAGAAAACATGTTTTCCCTGCCGGATAAGATTTCATCATGGAGAATGTTATGCTACCAAAAGGATTAAAAAAAATGAAGGATTAAAAAAACTCTCGCCCCAGCTGCCTTGACGTCATTTCCGAAGTGTGCATAATACACTCCACTCTGCAATTCCATGGAGTGCACACCATGCCTATCGATGTCAAAGAAAAAAATTTGCCAAAAACACGCCTCCCAGAAATGGCTCCCGACCTGACGAAGGCCACCGCCTCAGGCCGCGCCGTCAAAAACATTCTATTGCTGAACCCCGGGGGTCCCGGCCTAACCATGCGTGGGTTAATTCGTGAACGCCCGAGAAATTTCGGGTTCTGCTGGCCCTCCGTGGACATCCTCATCACAAGCGGGATTCTCAACGCCCACGGCTATCATTTGGATTATATCGATGCCAGCATTGACCGCCTGAGCATCGAAGAGGTCATCCGTTTTATCCAGCTCCACGAGATTGATGCCGTCGTTTCTTTATTTTCGCTCTATTGCAAAGACAATGATGTTCAGCATCTCAAACGCATCAAGAGCGAATGCCCCGAGATCGTGTCAGTCATCTTGCCAGATCTTCAGTACATTTTAGCCCCCGAAAAGGCTCTCCACTTCCTTGAGAAGGAAGACTGGCTGGACGCCATTGTCTTAAGCCTGACCAGCAATGACCTGCCTTCTTTTCTCTCTCATGAACCCAAACCAGATTTTACAAACCTCTGCTATCGCAGAGACGGCAAAACCCTTTTAGGGAAGAGAGACATTATCAGCGAGAATGACTACTGTCTCCCCATCCCCAGGCATGATCTATTTAAAAACAGCAAATATTTTTTACCGATGTCACGCAACGTCCATGTGACAACAACGATGATGCAATTCGGCTGTCCCTATCAATGCGACTTTTGTCTGGATAAAGAAGCCTATAAAAAAAGCTGGTGCCGCCCCCCCGAAAACATGGTGGAAGAATTTGAATACATCGCCGCGCAAGGTTTTAACGAAGTTTATTTAAGAGACCTGACCTTCGGATTGAATCGACCGAGAGCTGTTCAATTTTGCAAATTGTTGATTGAAAAGCGTCTGCCTTTACACTGGGTCTGTACTTCCCGGGTAGATACGGTGGACGAAGAACTGCTGACGCTCATGAAAAAGGCCGGATGCATCTGCATCGAATTCGGAGTCGAAAGCGGCAACGACCAAACTAAAGTCAATCACAAAAAAGATACCACCAACAAAGAAATCACGAATACGTTTCAAATCTGCCGAAAACTAGGCCTTGAAACAAGCATGTTCGTCATTTTGGGGTTTCCTGACGAAACGCTCGAGGACATTGACCGATCCTTGCAGTTTTGTTTCGATCTCAAAGGTGATTTTTTAGCGCTCAACGTGGCTACCGACCTCCCGGGAACAGAAATGTACGGCTTAGAGACAACAGCCCATTCTGAGGCGGAAAAGGATGAGATGTGGAGCAACATCACTTTTGACATGGTTAATTTCAAACATCCGACCATCTCCGCCGAAGAAATTCAAACTCTGTTCCGCAAGACCCTTTTGAAATTCTACACACGGCCGGCCTTCGTCTTCAATCGTCTGGCAAAAGTCCGTTCCCCAAAAGCCCTTTTCCGAATTTTCCAGCTCGGCCTGGCCTTGATCAGGGAAACGCTTTTCAAACGCCGGAAATAGCCCCCCCATGGCGATTCCGTACTACTCGATGGACCTCAATGCACGTGAGATTTTCTCCGTTTTGAGCAGCCTGCTTCTTGGCCCCTTTGAAGGACCGGCTATCGAAAAATACGAACAAGAAATTCGCACCACACTGAACTGCCGGCATGTGATCACAACTCCTTCAGGAAGGGCGGGATTTTATTATGTTCTGGAAAGCTTGTTTAAGCCCGGCGATGAAGTCATCCTGTCTATCTACTCCTTCCCTCTTTTTGTCCGGCTTTTGCATGAGAAGGGGGTCAAGCCCGTTTTCGTCGATATTGAAAGCAGCTCGGCCCTCATCGATCCGCGGCTCATTGAAGCCAAAATCACACCCAAAACCAAGGGGCTTTTAGTCACTCATCTTTTTGGAAATCCCTGCGAGATGGATCTGTTGGTCTCTCTGGCGAAGCGGTACGAGCTTTATCTGCTCGAAGACTGCGCCCATGCTTTTAAGTCCTATTACAAAGGCAAGCCGCTTGGAACTTTCGGGGATGTCGGCATTTTCAGCACCAGCCCCATGAAAGTACCCACCACTCTCGGCGGAGGATTTATCATCACTCCCCATGACAACATCGCTCAAACTATTCGGGATTTGCTATGCGGAAGCAGACAGTACGTGTACCACTGGAGCAAGCTCTACAAGCTTCTGACAACCTCCCTGGTCTACTCCATCAACAGTTTTCCGGCGTTCTTCTCCATTCTTACAGGCAGAATTTTTAAACATCTTGAACTTAATAACCCAGGCAAAATAAGACATCTTTTTTATTCCCAATTCGTCACCACCAAACCCTTTGATCCTTTCGAACGTCTGCGGTTCTCCCAGCTGCAGGCGCGCATCGGCCTGTCACAACTGAAGCGTTTTGATGCCATGACATCTCTGCGTAGAAACTATGCGGCCATTTATCGGGATTGCTTTAAAGGATCCAAAGCCATCACCCTGTTGGAAGAAAAAAAAGAGGGCTTTAACAATGATTTATACCTCATTGCCAGGGTCAGTCCCGACTGCGGACATTTGATAAGCGCCGCCGTTAAAAAAGGGGTTTTTCTGATGCGGGAAGACTGCTGGAACTGTAATGATTATGCTTTTTCAAAAAATCATGCTCAGTCTTGCGAGATCGGCCAGACATTAAAACCCGCGTTGGTTCGGATCCCCAACTCCTCGTTGCTGTCTGAAGAGCAGATCCGCCGAACGGCTCAGACGCTCCTCCAACTCGCCGACTCTCGTGTCTGAAACTTTCGCGGCACTGCCCATTCAAAAGGTCACTTCCCCGGCGGAAATACCAGCCATCGTGGCGTTTCACAGGAACATCTTTAAGCATAATTTTCAAGGAGCGTTCGGAAAGATGTTCCTGGAGTTCTATTTTAGACGCATTGCCGGCTCACCTCACGGCGTTATCTACCTCTGCAAAGATGGTGAAAAAATCGCAGGGTTAATTATCGGAATTGCTTCCAAAGAAAAAATTCATACCTTCCCTTTCTTTTTCTGGGGCGCTCTGGTAACCCTGTGGCAGCTTGTCATCAGCCCCCGCGTATTCATTTTGGCCTTGCGCCATCTCAAACGGATGGTCACGGGCTCGCGGCATCTTCACTGCGCCACAGAATTAGAGTCCCTCGCAGTCGCCGTGGAGTATCGTCGAAGGGGCATCGGAGCCCGCCTGGTAAGAAGCCTTGAAGATTTTTTTACTGCCAAAGATATTCGCAGCTATGAGCTCGTCACCGACATGGTCGAGGGACAGGGCTACAAGTTTTACGAACAGCTTGGGTTTGTCATGGTCCGCCGGGTGTCCCTTTTAAGTCTGGAGTCGCGAATCTATCAAAAAAAAATCCCCCGCCCCGCGGCCAGCCCTACTGCGATTTTATTTCTTTAAATGATCCCTCTGTGTAAGGTATACTCCTCTCCATTCCTGCAAAAAGAGTTCCGTTTTGAAATGAAAATGAGGCGAACATGCTTAAAAAATCAAAATGGCAGGTGATGCTTCTTGGATGGATTGCCGCCGGTCTGCTTTTCCCACGAAAATCTTATGCCTATCTTGATTTAGGAAGCGGCAGCTATTTCCTTCAGATGCTGATGGCCGGGGTGTTCGCAGCAAGCGTCGTCTTAAAAACATTTTGGGGCCGAATCAAATTGTTTCTTGCCTGTTTTTTTTCTAAAGCGAAGAGGCATGAAAAAAACGACGGCCACTGAAAAAGAGCCTGGTTCCTTCCGAGATCCAAGCGGCTTCCTTTTTTATCAAGACGGAAAAATTTACCGTCAAATCAACGCCGCTTATAAAGATCATTACGATCATTTTTTAAATTGCGGTCTCTACGAACAGCTCGTCCGCGACCGCCTTTTAATTCCCCACGAAGAAATCAGCAGTGTTGCGGCCTTTTCATCTGACGCTTACAAAATTATCCGTCCGGAGCGTATCCCCTTTATCTCTTATCCCTACGAGTGGTGTTTCAGCCAGCTTAAAGACGCGGGGCTGCTGACGCTTCGCATCCAAAAACTAGCGCTGCGTCACGGAATGACCCTGAAGGACGCTTCGGCCTACAATATTCAATTTCGTGGCAGCCATCCTGTTTTTATTGATACGCTTTCGTTTGAAAAATATCAAGAAGGAGAGCCATGGAACGCTTACCGTCAATTCTGCCAGCACTTCCTTGCTCCTCTGGCCTTAATGGTGTTAAACGATATTCGGACTCACCAACTCCTACGCATTTATCTCGATGGATGCCCTCTCGATTTGGCCAGTCGTTTACTACCGGCACGCTCGCGTTTGAATCTTTCTCTGCTCATTCATATCCACTGGCACGCGCGCAGCCAAAAACGTTTTTCGCAAAAAGCCATCCACAACGAAAAGTTTCGCTTTGGCCGCTTAGCTTTTTTAGGCCTTTTGGATAGTCTCGAAAATGCCCTGCGGAAGCTGAACTGGCAGTCCTCCGACACCGAGTGGGCGCTCTATTATGAAGCCACCAACTATTCCGCCGAAAGCGCTTTGCAAAAAAAAGAACAGATTCTCACCTATTTAAGCCGACTAAAACCAGCCTTGGTTTTTGATTTGGGAGCCAATACCGGCTTGTTTAGCCGGATTGCAAGCGCACAGGGCATTGCGACCATTGCCTTTGACGTGGATCCCGCGGCCGTTGAGTGCAATTACCTGGAATGTAAGAAAACGGAAGACAGGCTCCTTCTGCCGCTGCTGATGGATTTAACCAATCCCAGCCCCGCACAAGGGTGGGCACACCGCGAAAGACTTTCTTTTCAAAATCGCGCCCCGGCGGATGTGATCATGGCTCTCGCTTTAGTGCACCATCTGGCTATTTCTAATAATCTGCCGCTGGGAACCATTGCGGATTTTTTAAGCAAGCTGGGCCGCTTTCTGATTATTGAATTCGTGCCTAAAACAGACAGTCAAGTACAGCGGCTGTTTCAATCACGCAAGGATATTTTTCCTGATTACACGCAGAAGTGTTTTGAAAAAGCTTTCGATCCCTATTTTTCCTTAGAGAAGCCGTCAACAATAGCGGGCAGCGAAAGAACTTTATACCTCATGAAAAGCCGCCTTTTTCCTGCTCCCGCACTGTCTTGACATCCTGCCAAATTTCAGGCGGCATTAAAAGCCAAAGGCCTTTCCCAAATCATCGACACTAAAGATGTAGATTTTACTTCCCCGCGGATCTTTTGCGATTTCAAGTGCCCGTTTAACCCCATACGAATCCATGAGATAAACCGGGGAATTCCCAAGCGGGTTTTCGAAAATAGCCACGGGTTCTACTTTTCCAATAAAAGAGGCCGTGAATTCCTGACCGTATTTTGAATGAATGACATTATGATCCACCACAACGTAGTGGATGCCCTGCGTCCGCGACCGGAGGATAAGCTCTTCAACCGTATGCGGGCGATTGTAAGGATCATACGCGATACGCCCCAAATAAAAGCGCCAAACGGGCTCCGTGGCTAAAATCATCAGTTTTTTTTCTCCGGTTTTTTGAAGAAACTGGCTGGCTTCAGCATACCCGGAACGAACAATTCCATCCGCCCTGACTCGAACAAATGATCCCGTCAAAAGAATGAGAATACTCAGCGGAAGAACCCCAAACGATTTTTTCCTTAGAGCCGGAAATTTCTGGCTGGCATACCGGCCGACATCCACCAGGCATTTTCCTCCGCAGACGGCCGCCCAGGGAAGGCTAGTGAGCACCAACCTGGGCAGCATCTCCCCGCCCCAGCTCATGCCAGAAAAATAAACGAACGGTACAAGAGAGAACAGAACGGGAAAAAAGGAGCGGAGATCCCGGAATTGTAAAGCCCTCCAGCCCATATAAATCCAGCCTGCCGGCACTGCCAGTAAAAATAAAGGGTTCTCCATCATTCCAAAAACCTGTGTCAACTCCCAGGGACTCTGAAACCAGCGCAGTGTCAAAGCCGTACCGGATACGTAGGCAAGCTGCCCCCAATAATCCTGGAACGGCAGAGGGCCCATCACGTGCCTTGCAACGATGTAGGGAAGTTGGAAACCGATGACCGGTAAGATAAAGCCAGCGCTAAGGCACAGAGTCCGTTTCACAAATATTTTTAGGCCGGTCCGCTGAAAGGAAGCGAGCATGAAATCAAACCCGATAAACAGCGCCGGCATGTAGAGAGTTCGCAGTTGATTTGTCGTAAAAGTGAGCCCTAAAAAAATTCCAACATTCACCAGTTTCTTCCCCGAAATCCCCTTCCACGAACCCAGGTAAAGAAGGGCCGCCGTGAGAAACGGAGCCGCGGCCACCTGATCCGCAAGTCCGGAGCGTGCGTAAATAAAGAAAAAAAACGAGGAGGCCAGTAACGCAGCCGTCATCAATCCCGTCAAAGCATCAAACAATTGACGCCCAATCAAAAAAATGAGCATAAGATTCACGACAGCAAACGCAGCCGTCACTTCCGAGGCCAAGGAGCCATGAAATCCGCCCGTCAGCAGGCTGGCGCCCCACAACACCGCGTTGAAGGCCAGCTTCCCAAGAAAGGGCGGTACTCCCGTAGTAGACGTCTTCATTTCTTCCCAAAAATGCGCTTTATTCTGCGGTTGCCG
>CAYMUZ010000090.1:0-7303 GCA_964393875.1 uncultured bacterium
CCAGTTTAGATTTATTGGCGGTGCCATCCAGCTTCAAAAGAAGATCGTCAATGGCACGCTGATCGCTGGCGTCTTTGCCCACAAGCGTTTCCTTAATCACACCATTCACATTCGCAACCGCCTTAAGCACACCCTTGCCAAGATAGCGGTTTTTATCACCGTCGCGCAGTTCGACTGCCTCGTGCTCGCCTGTAGAAGCTCCGCTCGGAACCGCTGCACGTCCAAGCGCGTCTCCTTCAAGATAAATATCAACCTCCACCGTAGGGTTGCCTCGGGAATCAAGAATTTGGCGGCCTTTGATCTCTTTAATTTTAAATGGATTCATGCTGCGGGATCCTTTCTACTCAACCTTGGTTTTGGATAAAAACAGCCCCGCTTTTAAAATTGGAGCGTAAGAACCATGGATTATAGATAAAGAAGTAGGACTTTGTCCAGAAATGAGGGGTTTCAAACGGGCCTCACAGAGCGCCGTCAGCGAACTGTCTTCGGGGCGCGGCTCAAAATGCTGTCCGTACGGCCTTCCTTTTCTTCAACGCGCTTGATCTCGTCGCGATACTGCGCGGCCTTCTGAAAATCCAACGCCCGGGCAGCGCCCTCCATACGGCTTTTGAGATACGTCAGATACGTTTTAGCCTCGTAGCGAGCTGCTTCTTCACCCACGGCTTCGGCCACAAAATTCTCTGCCGTTTTGTATTTTTCGATACTCTCGCGAATTTCTTTACGAATCGTCTGCGGCCTAATACCGTTTTGCGCGTTGTAGTCACTCTGAAGTTTGCGGCGGCGCGCAGTCTCTGAAATAGCTCGGGTCATCGAGTGGGTCATGCGATCGGCGTACATAATCACCTTCCCACGAACATGCCGCGCCGCGCGCCCAGCGGTCTGAATCAGCGACACCTCACTGCGCAAAAACCCTTCTTTATCCGCATCAAGAATAACCACAAGCGAAACTTCGGGAAGATCCAGCCCCTCTCGCAGCAGATTCACACCCACCACACAGTCATACTTTTTAAGGCGCAAATCACGCAAAACTTGGACACGCTCAAAAGCATCCAGCTCCGAATGCAGATAAGTAACCTTGATGCCGACTTCGCGTAAATACCGGCTAAGATCTTCGGCCATTTTCTTTGTCAGCGTGGTCACAAGCACCCGTTCATTTTTGGCCAGACACGACTTTATTTCCGCAATCAAATCGTCGATTTGCCCTTGCGTCTTGCGCACTTCAATTTCAGGGTCAAGCAGCCCGGTCGGGCGAATCACCTGTTCGGCATGAATCGATGTTCGCGTCAACTCGTACTCTCCCGGTGTGGCCGACACGTAAAGGATCTGGCCAAGTTTGTGTTGGAACTCTTCAAATTTCAGTGGTCGGTTGTCTACAGCCGAGGGCAGGCGAAATCCATGGTCGACCAACACCCGTTTGCGCGACGCATCTCCGTTGTACATACCACGCACCTGCGGCAGTGTCTGATGCGACTCATCCACCATCAGTAGAAAATTTTTTGGGAAGTAATCGATTAGGGTCGCGGGCGTGGATCCGGGTGCGCGGCCCGCCAGATGCCGCGAGTAATTTTCAACGCCCGAACAGTAGCCGACCTCTCTGAGCATTTCAAGATCGTAAAGCGTGCGTGACTCGATCCGCTTGGCCTCGACATCTTTTCCCGCTAGGGTAAGCTCGCGCACTCGCGCCACAAGTTCGCTTCGAATGGATTCCATAGCGACTTCAAGCCTCGTCGAGGGCGTCACAAAATGCTTCGCGGGATAAATGGCCAACCGCTCTAGGGTGCGCACAGAACGCTGGTGAACAGCATGAAGCAATTCGATTTTCTGCAGTTTTCCGCTTTCAAATTCAAGGCGATACGGCGCCTCGCCATACGATGGAAATAAATCAATGCGCCCGCCGCGCACACGAAAAGTTCCCCGTTTCAACTCGGTCTCTACCCGCTCATACTGAAGCGAGATTAATTCGGCAATCAGTTTTTCGCGATCATACTCATGATCTGCCTCAAGCTGAATCAACATCCCCTGCCAGTCTTCGGGCGAGCCCAGGCCATAGATACAAGACACACTGGCTACGATAATGCAGTCACGGCGAGATAGCACCGAACTGGTCGCGCGCAGCCGCAGACGGTCAAGATCGTCGTTAATCGACGCATCTTTTTCAATATACGTATCCGTGTGGGGAATGTAGGCCTCGGGCTGGTAATAGTCGTAGTACGACACAAAATACTCAACCGCATTGCGCGGGAAAAAGTCGCGTAGTTCTGCATAAAGCTGAGCGGCGAGCGTTTTATTGTGTGAAATCACCAGGGTGGGCCGCTGCATCTTGGCAATCACATTGGCCATAGTAAATGTCTTTCCTGACCCGGTGACACCCCTCAATACGATTTCTTTAGCGCCTGATTGAAAGGCGGAAGTGATCTGCCGAATGGCCGTGGGCTGATCGCCGCGCGGGCGCATTTTTGAGACGAGTCGAAAAGTTTCTTCAGTACGGGAGGCTAGCATTTCTACGCCACCCGCATTGAAAAGTCAATGGGCGGCGCAGAATGAGTCAACGCGCCCACCGAGATCCAATCGACGCCCATTGCCGCATAGTGAGCAACGTTCTCGAGAGTAATTCCGCCGGAGGCCTCCAGAATAATCTGCGGGTGTTTTTTGCGGGCAATCCGGACGGCGCTGCGCACGGCATGCGGCCTAAAATTGTCGAGAAGAATCACCCCTGGCTCAAGTGCTAGCGCTTCGCGCAGTTCTTTAAGACTACGCACCTCAATCTCAAACCGACCGCGGCATTTCTTGAGCTTGCTAAAGTCTGCGAAGGGTCGATGGTTCTCTTTAATGAAGATCGCGTCATAAAGCCCTCGCCGGTGATTTTTTCCGCCGCCCATACGCACCGCATATTTTTCAAGTTCCCGCCAAAGCGGCGTCGTCTTCCGCGTATCCAGAATCAATACGGGAAACGACTTGACCCGGCGCACAAACTCGCGGGTAAACGTCGTAATACCACAGAGCCGTGCCAGCAAATTGAGCGCGACACGCTCCCCGCCTAAAACGGAACGCGCCGCTCCTCGAATGTCAATCAGCCTTGCCCCCTTTGAAAAAGGTTTTCCTTCTTGAACATGAAAATGCAGGCTGGCCCCCGGGTCGACCTGCCGATAAACCTCTCGGAAAACTCCTGTGCCGCAAAAGACACCTCCCTGCCGTGCCCACACCGAAGCGTTCGCTTGCTTTCTGGCAGAAATCAGCAGTTCTGAAGTCGCATCACCGCGGCCGATATCCTCCTCAAGAGCCCCTTGAATGGCCTTTTTTGACACAGATGAAAATGGGAACAGTTCGCTTTTCTTCTTCATGATTACCCCCTCTTATGAGACCGATTTTAATAATTCGTGAATTTTCTCAATCGGTCTTGCCACAATCACACGGGCGCCCCACTCAACGATCGGACGCTCAATCAAATCTGGATAGTTGGCCAGCAGTTCCGCGACTCTCTTGGCATCAAGTTTTTCTTGTTTGAGCCCGAGAGTTTTATACAACGGTTCTTTTTTTCGAATAAAAACCTCCGGGGACTGTTTGCTTTTTTTGATCAACTCCAGGATTTTATTTTCAGAAAGAGGATCTAAAAAATAATCCACGCTTGCGAAATCAACTCCGCATTTTTCGAGTTCAATTTTGAGGCTGCGGCACGACGTGCACGTCGGTTTTTGGTAAACAATTAACTTTTCCATTTTGATCTCATTTCATTTTTTTTTAAAAAACGAAAAAACATTTTTGAAATTTGACAATAAACAACTACAATTATGTTCATAATAGTGAAGAAAGAAATAAAGTGATAGTGAAGATGTGCCGTTACGAAGTAAAACAAAGCCCCGCAGCCTTTCGCGGGTTAACTTTACAATAAAGAAAGGAAATAAAAATGGCAACTAAGAAAAAAGCAGCCAAGCCGGCAAAAAAAGCAGCCGCCAAGAAGAGAAAGTAGTTCTTCTCGACTTAAAAAAGGCTGGTTCTTTCGGGAATCAGCCTTTTTTGTTTTTAGAGTAGCCCGTCGAAGAAAATCCAGCGAGCGCTTCATCCACTGCCTTTAATCTCGATCGGAAAATCCTCTCGGAACGTCATTATTTTGTCGGTCATCGGGTGCGGGAACTCAAGAAATGCCGAGTGAAGAGCCGGCCGTGAAAATTTTTTCTGCGCACACGGGGCGCCGCCATATTTAGAGTCTCCCAGAACGGGAAAACCTTCGCAGGCCGCCTGCGCACGGATCTGATGGGACCGTCCGGTTTCAAGAGTCAACTGCGCCAGGGTCAGGGTTGTGTTTTTAAAAGCCGTATAACGTACAGGGACGGCTGAAAGAACGGCTTCTTTTGCGGCTACGTGCGGATGCCGATAGACCGTCACTCGGTTTTTCTTTTCGTCCTTTGCGAGCCAATGCTGCCAGCGTACCGGTTTTTCGAGACGCCCGCAAAGCCAGGCGAGATACCTGCGCTGAAGTAAACCCTCTTGCAGACACTGGGTGAGTCGGGCGGCGGATTTAGATCTTTTGGCCACAACCATCAACCCGCTTGTATTGCGATCAAGCCGGTGCACAAGCCCAACATAGTGCCGGCCAAGATACTGCCGCAGCCAATCGACGAGGTTGGCAGCGCCCCGGTGTTCGCCCTGACTCAACAACCCGGCGGGCTTTGACAGCACGATTAAGTGAGGGTCTTCGAAAAGAATACTGGGTTCAAGCTTATTTAGACCCCGCATGGGAAGGAAAGTTCCTGCGATTAGCGTTTGTTCTCTTTGGCAGGCGCCACGAGGGATTCCAATTTCTTGCTTTCCTGCAGATCGATCTTGCCATCTTTGTTATCGTCATACGCCCGCAGAGATAGCATGACGTACGGAACAGAACCGACCCTTTTCACCTCTTCCAAAATAGATTCTATCTGCTGCTTTTTCCATTCTTCGTGCCGGGTCCAATCCACCAGTGCCGAAAGTGCTAATGGCGCCACGGGCACCAGACACAGCCCAGCCAAAAATAAAACTCTCGTCACCCAGCTTAATTTTTTGGTCATACAAGGACCCTTCGAGACATCCTCGCTCTTTCTTGTCTCGTCGTCATTATCGGACTTTCGTCTCACGAAATTCACAGCCCAAACAGCGGCATTCTACCACCCCCCTGAGGAAAGGTCAGGGATTTCGCCCTACCCACGAACACGACATCGCCGCTGAAGATTCCAAAGAAATACTACTAATGATTTTTTTGAGGGTGCGCCGGATGATTTTGGTCAACAGAGAACGGCTTCGAAAATCGGCCGGGGCGAAATGACTGACTCGCCGGTCACGCACCAGCGTTTTGACTTTAGCATTTACCCCCTTCTCTGGATCAAAAACGGCAATCGCCTGTCCCCCATAACGTTCCACCACAGTCATGGAAGGAACATCCGTAACGCTATCTCCGATATAAATCATGTTGCGAAACGGAATACGGCGTTCAGCTTCTGGCATGTGATCGTTGATGTCTTGATCCAAATCCAACCGACCCTTGTTAATCCGGAAAAGAAATTGGGTTTTATTGGTGTCGTTAATTACGAGTTTTGGAAAGTAAGCCCCTCGCGGGCCATACGCATATTCGCAGGCATAAACGCGCTTGAAGTGTTTTAAAATGCTCGTACCTTCCAGAATTTCCTTAAGACCGCTGGAAACCACGTAATGTTCTATTTCGATACCCCATTCGCGCGTTTCGGGGATCGTTCGCACGAAGCGGTTCAGGTGATCAAAATAGCTGCGCACTCCCGGAAAGTACGGGATGTGCCGCGCCAGTCGGGTTAGAAACGCGCGTTGTAAAGGTTTCTGCTGAAAAACGGGCTCATGGATCAAAAGACTCAGATAGGCCAGGGTGCGTTCAAATCCGGACTGAACAAGTCGATCGGCTTTTTTCCAGAAATGGACCGCATCGATTCCGTACGCACGAAAAATCGTATCTTCCTGCATATTGTGGGGAGAAAGGGTTCCGTCAAAATCATAGACAAGGGCAATCACGCGGTGGGGATAAGGTGTTCTTCGGGAAGCGGCCATGTGATTTTCAGAAAACGGACGGACACCCGCAAGATAAAGTGTTTAGCGGGAAAGAAGCGCCAGCGTTTCTTCCTGAGCCTTCAGCACTTTCTGGGCGTCCTCGAGTTTCTCCCTTTCTTCCTCGACGACTTCAGGCGGTGCGTTGCGGACAAAATTGGCATTGGCCAATTTTCCTGAAATCGACTGTGCGTAACGACGAACTTCTTCGATCTTTTTCACGATGCGGCTTTGTTCCTTCGCGAGATCGACCAAACCCTCGATGCGTATAAAAATCTCAAAATCGGCAAATTCACGGCCCATCACACTGCGGTCTTTTTGAAAGTTTCTTTGGGGGGTAAACGATTCTAACCGCCCCAGTTTTTTGATTTGAGATTCAAACTGAAGAAACATCTGCAAAACTTTTTCGTCCGGTGCCGTCACCACCGTCGCAAGCTGCTGAGAAGGCGGGATATTGAGCGCGACACGCAAATCTCTCAATCCACTCACCGCCTGTTCGAGCAAAGAAACCGCGCCACAGGCCTCTTCAGAACCAGCGCGCAGATGCGCGGAAACCTGCGGCCAGGGTGCCAGCATCAACGTTTCTGCGGACGGTGCATCTTCGGCGTAAGCCGCGAGCTTTTGCCAGATTTCTTCGGTCACAAAGGGGATGAAGGGATGAAGCAGCCGCAAAATGCGATCAAGCCCATGGAAGAGCACCTTGCGCACCGTATCGCTGCCTGCGCCGCCTGTGGTTAAAACGGGCTTCACCAGCTCGATGTACCAGTCGCAGAAATCATTCCATACAAAATGATAAAGCCCTGTAGACGCCTGCGCCATACCAAACTCCCCCAGCTCACCGTCGACCCGGCCAATCGCCTCCGAGAGACGCGACAAAATCCACAGATCGGCCAGAGCAAGCGACTGCTCCGGCAACGTTCCGTCGAAACGCCCCCCTTTAAAACCCTCAAGATTCATCATCACAAAACGTGACGCATTCCAAAGTTTATTCACAAAATTACGGCCAACTTCAAATTTTTCGCGGGAAAGATAGACGTCCTGCGCGGAAAGCATCAGCATGCTGAAACGCAACGCGTCTGTGCCCATTTCCCCGATCACTTCCAGCGGATCAATGGCATTTCCGAGTGATTTTGACATTTTGGCGCCGCTTGCGGCACGCACCGTCCCGTGGATGTAGATACGTGAGAAAGGCACCTCTCACATAAATTCAAGACACGCCATAATCTTGCGCGCCACCCAAAAGAAAATAATTTCGGCGGCG
>CAYMUZ010000091.1:0-17717 GCA_964393875.1 uncultured bacterium
TCGCCGCACCGCCCATGGCCAGTTTAGAACCGGCCCCTCCCAAAAAAAATTAGCGCTTGCCAGCTTTGAGAACTTTATTGAGGTAGCCTTGAATGACAGGAAACGCCAGTGTATCGTCTTCGTATTTTCCCTCTTCACGCAGGCGTGTGGAAAACGCCAGAAAAACTGAATCTTCTGTGAATTTTTGCGCGTGAGCTACCAGCGGGGGCGTTTTCACAATGTCTCCGGGTTTCACATCCAGCTTCAAAACATCGTCGGAATTTTCAATCGGACAAGAATAACTCTCGTAAGCGCCGCTCACGAGATAGATATACTGCAAATCCTGCTTATGGTAGTGATTCGCACGCACACTGCCTGCCTTGGAAGTAATCAGCGCCACATGCCCAAGCTGGCCTTCAAAAAGATTGTGAATTTCTCCGCGCTCGTCGACGAATGCAGGATCAATGTGCCGTAGTGTTTCAAGTTCCATGAAAAATCCTTTCGTTTTTTAGCGTCCAAGCAGGTGTTGTGAAGAAGGGAAGTCTCCGCCTTCTCCGGAGGAAAAGACTGTCGTGTACCTAACGCTGCTAGCGTTAGGTCATTCTCCGCCCCGGCCGGAGACAGGGACTGTTCATGCACCCCGTTGATAACGGGGTGTCATTCTCCGCAAAACCAGCGGATGGTACGAGACAAACCGTCTGCCAAACCATAGCGCGGCTCGAAGCCGGTTGAGGCCATTAGCTTGCTGATGTCAGGGCAGCGGCGTTTGGGGTCGGAGGTCGCATACACAGCATGCGGCGGATCGATATTGACCACCTCCACCTTGTACGGCATAGCGTTAGCGACCATCTCCGCAAGTTCACGAACTGAAACTTCAGGGCCGGGCGTGCCCACATTGAACGCTTCCCCGTTCTCTTCCGAAAAAAGAATACGGAAGATCGCTTCAATTTCATCATTGATATAGCAGAAAGAGCGCGTGTTGTTGCCATGCCCATGAACCGGCAGAGGCTCTTTGCGGAGGGCATGCTCGATAAAATTGGGAAGCACGCGAAAATCATCGGGGCGAATACCGGGACCAAACACATTAAACGGCCGAATGATTTTGACCGGCACATTGTAAACACGCCAGAACGCCAGCGACATCGTCTCACCAAACCGTTTTGATTCGTCGTAGCATGAGCGCGGGCCGGTAATCGAGACATTGCCATGGTAGGTTTCGGGCGTCGGCACAAACTTGGGATCCGGATCTCCGTAAACTTCACTCGAACTCATGAAAATGAAACTCTTCACCCGTTTTTTGTAGGCCAGCTCAAGCATGTTGCGCGTGCCGATCGTACCCACATCCATGGTTTCGATGGGATACTTGGTGTAATACACCGGCGACGCAATGCCCGCGGCGTGAATGATGTAATCAATGTCTTGAGCGGTCTCAAAAGGCTTGGTCACGTCGTGACGGTAGAATTCAAGATTCTTATCGGAAATGACCTGCTGCTGGTACCCGGTCACAAAATTATCCAGAAGCAGCGCGTGCGCCGGGGTCTCGAGTACTTCGGCATTCAGATATTTGAGCAAGTGCACCATGTAGCGGCCAAGAAAACCAAAGGCACCGGTAATCAAAAATGTTTTTCCGGCGAAGTGATTGTGATAAGGCTTTAGGAAACGTGCTAAATCACGGATATCTTCGGCAATCACTTTGGATTCCGTCAATTTTGCAACGTTATCGCGTTCCTGCCGGCGAATGGAAATCACCGGAGTTCCAATCTTTTTGAGAGTTTCATTGAGCATGTCTGACTTCTTCTCGCGGCTTCCGACCGAAGACTGCGCGGCAGGTTCCGGAACCTCGGCAATGAGTCCTTTGGCAATGTAAGACTTGATCAACTGTTGATACCCGGCATCGCCTTTTTGCCCCGCCACCCGGCGTAATTTTTCGATCACATTTTCAGGAATGCGAATCGAGATCAGTTTGTTGTCAGCACCGGGGCTTTCGACTTTCACGGCTCGGCGAACCGCTTTGAGCGTTTTTATCTTTGGATTCATACGTTTGAGGGCTCCGTTCAATGAATTTTTCTGAGCGGTCTGTATATACAAAATCCCGCACAGAGGAAAATTGTATATACGAGCGCCACGTTTGTCAAGTTCTTACGCCCTTTTTGGGCATAAAACCACCCCCTCCCATCCGTCCCTTAAGCGGCTTTTACTTCCCAACCCGTAAAATTTAAATACAATACGCCCTATGCCTGCAAAGAAAAAAAATCATTCTGAGCCATCCTCTCTCAAAAACCCACTGCACCGAATTGAGGTGCTGGCCACTCTGCCCGTCGAAGAAGTGCTGCGCTCGTTTGCGACAACGCTGCAGGGGCTGAGCGAGGACGAGGCTCAAAAGCGTCTCGGAGAATACGGCTACAACGAACCGGCCAAGGGAGAAACTCGCACACTTATCAAACAAATCTTACTCAAATTTATTGATCCGCTGGTGATTGTACTCGTGGTCATCGGCGGGTTCTCGCTGCTCTTCGGCGAAAAAATCGAAGCGCTGCTTGTTCTCATGATGATTTTAATGAGCGTGCTGCTTTCATTTACACAGGAGTACCGTTCTGACCGCGAGGCTCAAAAACTGATCGAGCTCGTGCGCGCAACCGCCACGGTGTTTCGAGACGGGAAGCGAACGGAAATCAAGATGAATCAGCTGGTGCCCGGCGACATTGTCGATCTTTACGCCGGCGACATGATCCCGGCAGATCTGCGAATTCTCACTTGCAAAGATTTATTCATCAACCAAGCCTCGCTTACGGGGGAATCGTTTCCGGTGGAAAAAACGGCGAACCCGGCCCAAACCGCGGGTGTTGCGGCAACTCAGCAAAACAATATTGCGTTTATGGGCTCAAGCGTAGTCAGCGGCACTGCACTTGGGCTTGTGATTAAAACAGGCACTGAGACGCAATTTGGAGAAATCTCCAAACGGCTGGCGGCCATTCGCGAGCAGACAAGCTTTGAAAAAGGCATTCACCGTTTCGTGTGGCTGATGATTCGGTTAATGATCACCCTCATCGGCATCATCTTCCTCATCAACATCTTCAAGCAGGGCGACCCGGTTCAGGCTTTGCTTTTTTCGCTGGCGGTCGCCGTAGGCCTCACGCCGGAAATGCTGCCCATGATCATCACGATCAATCTCTCCAAAGGCGCCATCGCCATGTCTAAAAAGAAAGTGATTGTCAAACGCCTCAACTCAATTCAGAACCTGGGCGCCATGGATATCATCTGCACGGACAAAACCGGCACGCTAACGCTGGATGAGGTGGTGCTTGAGAAACACTGCGACGTCGTGCGCAATGAAGACGCGGAGGTTTTAAAATACGCCTACCTCAACAGTTTTCACCAAACCGGGCTTAAAAATCTTCTCGACCGCGCCATTTTAAAAAATGAGGTCGTGCTTGAAGAAAGCTATAAAAAAAATGATGAGGTCCCCTTTGATTTTTCACGCCGAATCATGTCGGTCATCGTTGAGCGTGACGCCACACACACTTTGATCGCCAAGGGAGCTCCGGAAGAAATTTTTAAACGCTGCAGCCACTATGAGCTCGAAGGTGAGATTTTTGAAATGGAAAATCTGATTTTGACAGATTTAAAAGAAGAGTATGACAATCTCAGTTCCGACGGCTTCCGTGTGCTGGCGGTGGCTTATAAAAATCTGGTGGAGACAAAAATCGCTTACTCCAAAGACGATGAGTGCCAACTAACGCTCAAAGGCTACTTGGCGTTTCTGGACCCGCCCAAACCCAGCGCACGCGAAACCATCCGCAGCCTGCAGGAACTCGGAGTGACGTTTAAAGTACTGACCGGTGACAACGACCTGGTGACACGGAAGATCTGCGCCCACGTCGGGCTGGATATTAAGGAATTGATCACCGGCGACAAGCTCGATACGGTGACGGATGAACAGTTGAAAGACATTGCGGAGCATACAACGGTATTTGCACGTCTCTCTCCCCTTCAAAAAGAACGTGTCATCCGTACACTGCGAGACAGCGGACACGTGGTCGGGTATCTCGGCGACGGCATTAACGACGCTCCGTCGCTCAAAGCCGCCGATGTGGGTATTTCCGTCAATAACGCCGTCGATATTGCCAAAGAATCGGCCGACATGATTTTGTTGGAAAAAAGTTTGCTCGTACTCAAAGACGGCGTCATCGAAGGAAGAAAAACATTCGGCAATATTCTGAAATATATCCGCATGGGCGCCAGTTCCAATTTTGGAAACATGATCACGATGACTGCGGCCAGCCTGTTTCTGCCGTTCCTGCCCATGAAGCCGATTCAGATTCTTCTCAATAATCTGCTCTATGATTTTTCGCAGATTGCCATTCCCACAGATTCTGTGGATGCCGAGTACCTGAGGGCACCCCGCCGCTGGGACATCGGCGCCATTCAAAGATTCATGGCCGTCTTTGGTCCGCTCAGCTCTCTTTTTGATTTTTTGACCTTCGGAATCTTACTATTCGTTTTCAAAGTGACGCAGGCTCAATTTCACACAGGCTGGTTTTGGGAATCGCTCTGCACGCAAACGCTTGTCATTCACGTGATCAGAACGGCCAAAGTGCCTTTCAAAGAAAGCCGGCCCGGACTTTTTTTGCTGCTGATGTCTATTTTTGTCGTCTGCATCGCCCTCGCCATCAGCTTCTCGCCGTACGGCCGCGACCTCGGATTTGTCAAACTCAGTAATGCTTATTTCCCGGTTTTATTCCTCATCGTAGGCAGCTACCTCATCGCCACTCAAAAACTCAAGTCTTGGTTCGTCCGCAAATTCGGCTTCTAAGTGTCAAGTGTCAATGAATCAATGGGGTCAAGTCTTGACATTTGACAAGTGAAATAAGTTAAGAGTCTCCTTCAAACACCCGCCGGCGGGTGAAAGCCCTCCGGCGTTTTTTTTAAGCCCGCCTCTGGATTTTCGTTTCATGAACTTTTTATTGTATACTTCGGGACGGCGTCCCGTATTCCACAGGCCGAAGCAAGGTTTAGCCTGTTGCCTTATGACGACGAACCCGGAACCGCTGGGTCTGTTGCACAACGCAATAATCACCATCCTGTAGGGGCAATTCATGAATTGCCCCTACCAACGGTTGCGGTTCAGCGTCTTTCTGCAACAGACCCGTTGGGTACCGTCTACTTGGCAGTCTTGGCTGTTCCGTGTTTATGCCCGTGTTTCTTCCCACTGGCAAATGCCGTACCGGCCGCAAGGCTGGTAATGATCAGCGCTAAAGCCAAAACAGTTGTAACCGTTGATTTGTTCATGATAAGGATTCTCCTTTTTGAGATGATAAACGATGTCTACTGTAGTCTAACTTACTCGTCCAGAGGTTAAACCGGGGTTAGTGAGAGATTAGAATTTTTTAATGCTTTACCCACATCACGGTCTTCAAACGGAAGTCGAGATCTCTCGCCGCAGAACCATCAAAAGCGGCCTCCATTTCATCAAAGATGAGACCCCACAACGGCAAGAGGAGCGCGGCCTCTTTCTCTGAAAAGGCCCCATACACAAAACCTTTCCGAATGTCTGATGAAATACGGGAACGGGCACCATGGACACTAAAAACTTTCTCATAGAATTTTTTTGCCTGCCTGGGCGTCAGCGGTGCGAGGGTTTGTGTGAGTCCGAGCGTTTTACGCGCAAAGGCAGTGCCAAGCAGTGAGAAAAATCCACAACCGCTTGAAAATGCACGCACCGCATTGAGCGCCAGTCTCAGGCCTTTGGGTTTCTCAGCCAATAGCCAGCCATGAATCGTTTCAAGCTGCGAGACAGCACGCACGGTCCGATTCAACTCGTCAAGCGTTTTAAAATCGCGCAGATGATAAAGATGGTCCGAAAATCTGGTGTCGTAATAGAGCGGGATCTGTTCAAAAAACCCACGCAGGATATTGGCATAACTCCCTTCAAAGGAATCAAACATCAAATCGCAGTCTTTCTCCCAAAACGTATTCAGCAGATGAATCACAGAATCACGTGCTTCCTGAATCAGCGTCGCCGCCCTGCGAAAAATAGGTTCCAGCCAACGTTCACTCAGCAGCTGACGTGCAGCCTCGTAGTTACTGCTCGTTAAATGTTCAAGGCCGATATTGACATACTGGCGTGAGCGTTCAACGCCCCGGCGAATCGACGCCTCTGAGGAGAAATCAAGACCGCTGGCTGCAATCACTTTATTCGCCAGCCAGGCCAGCTCTTCTTGAACACTTTCAAGCACACCCGGAGTGTCTTGGCGCAACAACACCAACACCTCATCAAGAAAGAGAGTCTCCTGATTCCAGCGCACAAGATGCCCGGGCTGACTGTCACTTTCGTGCGCCACGGGCTGCGCCGCCCCCTTTTTGGGGAACGCTTCAAATTCTTCGACACTCATGCGCCGGTAAACCTTCCGCGCAGTTTCCACATCGGGAAACCCACGCTCAGCCAAACGGTCTTCGCGCAGGCGATACGCTTCCTCTTCGATCAAATCCGTATTTTCAGAAACCAGGCTCTCGGCCAAAGCCGCATAACGGCCACGGTGATTTTCATAAAGAATTTCGAGAGTTCGTTTCACCGTGTCAATATTTTGTTCAGGCACAGAAAAATGATAGCGCTCATCGAGAGTAAAATACTGCCGATCCCCCAATAACTCATCGCTGGCGTATTCCCAATCGGGTTTGACAACTTGAACCAGCGATTGGAAACAAGCCACGAGCGTCTCGAAGTCGATTCCCTCGATCCATTCCATGGTTTTTTCAGCACCCGCGGCTACAAGCGTTTCAAGCCAGGTTAAAAAACCGCCGCTTTCAACACGATCTCCCTTCCAGCATTCCATGTCGCCCACAAAAGTCAGCTGTGGAAGGGTTGCGTATTGCAAAATCTCAGACCGTTCTTCGGTGTCGAGTTCGCGCGTGATGAGGTAAAGCTCCTCCTGCGAAAGACCGCGCGTCAGGCGCGCAGGCTCGTGGGCGCGAATCAGCAGATCCCCCTTTTCACTCACGGGGGAGTTGCGAATCACTGTTTCCTGCTCCTCAGGGCTGAGAGCTTCGAATTTATCGTGGTCCATAGGGCGCGTATTCTAGCGGAACCCTGCAAAAAAAAACAGTCATAGAATCACACGGAGGAAACCGTTAGACTAGCGTCTCTTGAAGTCATGCGTTTCAGCATAAAGTTCTGGGAATGAAACAAGAGACCGCCTTTTTAAAATTATTCATCCTGACAGGTTTCATCACGGCTGTTTTGATCCCTGCGGGATGTTCGAGGAAAAACCTCCCTGTGACGACTCCATCAAGTGATCGCTTCCGTTTTGTCCGCGAAGCCGGCAGCATTCGTGAATACACCCTGCTCTCTAACGGCCTGAGTGTCCTTCTTTATCCGGACCGCTCAACCCCGGTCGTAACGGTCATGGTGACTTATCGCGTAGGCTCGCGTAATGAATCTAACGGTCTGCGCGGCTCCGCCCACTTGCTTGAGCACATGATGTTTAAGGGCACCGAGCGCTACCAAAAGCAGAAAAACACTGCGATTGCGGCCGTGTTGCAGCGCGTGGGTGCGCACATGAATGCCAGCACCTGGAGTGATGGTACAAACTATTATGAAAGTCTGCCGAGCGATCATTTGGATCTGGCGCTCGACATTGAATCCGATCGCATGCGAGGCTCACTTTTTCGCAAAGACGATCTGGCGTCCGAAATGCATGTGGTGCACAGCGAGCTTGAAAAGATTGAAAACTCCCCCTTTGCCATGCTCGATCAGGCGCTCTCATCGACGGCGTTCACCGCGCATCCCTACCACCATCCCGTCATTGGCTACCGAGCCGACATCGAGAATGCCAGCGCCGAGGACCTGCACAAATTTTACAACACCTTTTATTGGCCCAATAATGCTTCCCTGGCCGTCATCGGTGATTTTGACCCAGACACCATTCTCGAAAAAATAAATTCCCGCTTCGGTCAAGTTCCCTCAAGTCCGGCTCCCATTCCCGAGATGTCTCTCACAGAGCCGCCGCAAACGGCACCGCGTTTGACCGATATCCGCCGCGAGGACCGTATCGAAACAACCGTGCTCGCACAAAAGGTTCCGCCGCTCACGCATAAAGACACCCCCGCGCTTGATGTGCTGTGCCAAATTTTAGCGGGCGGAAAAACGAGCCGGCTGTACCGTTCTTTGATGGATTCGGGCATTGCCGTCGATTTACGCTGTGACACCTCGCGCTCGCACGATACCGGCCTCATGGTCACGCAAGCGATTTTGGCACCGGGCGTTCCCCATGACGAGGTGGAAAAAATCATCCTCAGAAATTTTGCGGCGATTCGTGATCAGGGCGTCAGCGAACAAGAGTTGGCCTTTGCAAAAACACAACTTGAAACCCATGTGCTTTATTCCCGTGACGGCTCCTATGCCATTGCCAGTGAACTTAGTGCGTTGATCGCTGCCGGGGATTGGACTTACTTCACCACTTATCTCGAACGGATCCGCACATTGAATCTCAAAGATATTCAAAACGCCGCTCAGCATTATCTGGTGCCGCAAACACAAACCACCGCGCGGCTCATCTCAAAAAATCCTTCGCCCCGCGAAACGATGCCTGAGGCTTCCATCGACAACTCCGCGCACGCCCATTTTATTTCCGAAAGCCCGGAAATCTGGAACTCCGGCGCAGCCGCTGTGGCGGCACTTTCCGGAAAATCGCACGAGATCTCCCCAAGCACCCTTCTCTCTAAGCGAATAGCCTCCACAAAAATTGGGCCGGTGCGGGTTCTATCCATTAAAACGTCAATCCCTCAGGTGGTCACCCTGACAGGGTCATTTGTGGGCGGCGGGCGGGCTTATTCCAAAAATCCACTGCTGGCGGAACTGGTCGTTCAGATGCTGGACGAGAGCACAAAACATCGCAATAAATTTGAAATCGCGCGCTTGCTTGAAAGCCGCGGCGCGCAAATCTCTTTTGATCTGAGCGGCAAGCGTGCGGGCTTTAAAGCCCGCTGTCTTAAAGCAGATGTGCCCATGGTGATGGAGTTGATCAGCGAACAGCTGAGCGAGCCTCTTTTTGACGCGGCTGATTTTGAAAAGCAAAAACAGCGCCTGTTTGTGAATATTACTCATGCGATGAGTTCGACTTCAGATCAGGCCGATGCGGCGCTCAGCCGGCTGATTTATCCACCGAACCACCCTGCCTATCATCCGACCTTTGAGATCGAGCTCGAAGCCTTGCAGCAAATCACCCGCGACGACGCGGTGCAGTTCCACGAAGCCTTTTATGGACCGCACAAAATGATCGTGACCGCTGCCGGAGACATTGACGGATCTTTTTTTCAAGAGGTGGTGCGCCGCACACTCGGCACCTGGCAGGAAAAACCCATCTCTTTTCTGAAAGTTCCCGAGATGACGGGGTTGGCGGAACCCCAGAAAGTGCTGATTGCCATAGCAGATAAAGCAAAATACGACGTCAATATCGGGCACGCCCTGCCGCTAAAACTGAAAGACCCGGATTACGATGCTGCGTTTCTGGCCAATTTTATTCTGGGGGGTGATTTTTCGAGTCGGCTTTCAGGAAAGGTGCGTGATGACTTAGGCCTGACTTATTCCATCTATTCAGAAATCAGCGGCGTCGATTTTGAAAATACGGGTGACTGGCAGCTCACGATGATTCTCAATCCAAAATTTTTAGATCGCGGCATTGAGGCCGCCCTGCGTGAGCTCGAGCGTTTTAAGGATGGCGGAGTCAGTGCCGAGGAACTCGAGGAAGGTAAAACCACCATGAAGGGCATGTTCAAGGTCAGCCTTGCCACCACCGACGGCCTGGCAAGCCGGTTGCTGTCATACGCTGAAAATGAACGACCTCTGGAAGATCTTGACCGCTACGACGCACGCATGGACGCCATCACGCATGAAAAAGTTCAAGCGGCCATTGCCAAGTATTTTCATCCTGCCAAACTTCAAATCGCGATGGCTGGCCCGGTGGAAGAAAAATCGTAAACCCAGGGTCCTATCGTGACTAGTGGGGCATGCCCCAGAGATAACCCTGCGCCGTTTTGATCCCATAGTCCTGAATCACTTTAAGATCATTTTCGGTTTCAATTCCCTCGGCACAAATTTCCACTCCGAGGCTC
This sequence comes from uncultured bacterium, assembly GCA_964393875.1. Taxonomy (GTDB): domain Bacteria; phylum Omnitrophota; class Omnitrophia; order Omnitrophales; family Aquincolibacteriaceae; genus JAHFHB01. The sequence continues at coordinate 10,090 of CAYMUZ010000091.1, forward strand.
TGCAATAAGCGGACGAGTCGTTTCAAAGAGGCTCGGCGCGCGGGATCTTGCGAGATACCGATGATGCATTTTTTGTCGATCTTGGCCACGTCAGGCCGCACAAGCACGAGACTTTCAAGACTTTCTCGGCCGTAGCCCACATCATCCATGGCAATCAACACGCCATGATCACGCAGCACTTTGACCGACGGAACAAGATAGGAGGGGTCTCCGATAATTTGCTGATTGCTAATTTCAATGCAGGTACTCCCCCGGCGGTACGCGGTGGGAAGATCCTCGATCAGCATCTGGGGTTCGATATCCATCAAAGTCGTCGGAAATAAATTGAAGTGGAATCTGAGCTGAGGCCTCTCAAGACATTTTTCAGACTCCCCCAAACAGTTCATAAAACAATAGTGGTCCACCAGAGTCAGCAGATTATTTTCATGGCACAGATAAAAGAAATCATCAGGGCTCTCAAAATCTTTTAATTCAAACCGGCTGAAAAACTCATAGCCGATGGGCGCCCGGTCAGGCAGACTGATAATCGGCTGTTTCACCACGTGATACGATTCGCGTTTTTTAAGCAGGTCGAGAATATCAACGAGCAGGGTGTCTTGGTTCTTTCTGCGAGGCAGTCCCGTCGTCGTAGTCGCAACAGCCCCGCTGAGCTGCTCCACCTGCTCGACACATTTTTCAAGGTGAGAATCGAGTGCCCGGCGAAGGGACGCTACCGTTTGGGTGCTTTCCATCAGCGGCGCAATCGCCGTCTTGGCCTTAAGACGCAGGGACGCGCCCGAAATCAAAAGCGGCGTCGAGAGAAAAACAGCTCGCAATTTTTCAGCCACAAGCAGTCCCTCCGCGATGCGCGCCTGCGGCAGTAACACCACAAAAGCATCGCCCTCCACTCGCGCCACAAAATCCGTAGAGCGCAGTGCGGATCTCAGCCGCTGGCCCGACTCTTTCATAATCGCGTCACCGACCGCATACCCCAGCGATTCGTTCAGCTCGTTAAAATTCTGCAGACGAACTTCCACGGCGACGGTATCCATGCCGCGGCGAAACCAGGCGCTTTGGCGCGACAGAACCTGTTCCAGCCCACCCTGATTTAAAAGCCCGGTCAGCATGTCGGTATTGCTGACGTCTTCAAGCGTCTTTTTCAACCGGTGTTTTTCGGCTGCAAATTGCAATGCCCGGCCAAGCAGAGTCGCATCCCAAGAATCTTTCAGCAAAAAATCTTCTGCACCGCGTTTGACAATTTCAAGGCCCAGCGATTCTTCATCACGGCTGATTAACACAATGATGGCCATTTTGCTCGCAGCCTTTTTTTTGAAGCGCATAAACGCCTCAAGCCCGCCGGCATCCGACAAAGTCAGATCGAGCAGTGCCACTTCAAAGGGCTCTTTTTCGATTTTCTCTAACGCTTCAGCGAGAGTGCTCACCGTCGTCACCGAGCTGACAAGAATATCTGTTTTTTTCAGTGTGTCGGAAAACGCCCGTGCCTGCTGGGCATTGTCTTCTATCAATAAAATTTTCATGAAAAAGCCTCGCCTCGAAAAAATGTTTAAATGCTTTATCAATAACGGCAAATTCTAACCATTTTCCATAGCAGACACGAGAAAAACTTTTGCGTCCCCACATTCTGGCGGCAAACACTCTTACCCTTGTATCCGCAGACAAAAAAGACACTGCCCGGCAAGGTTAAAACTCTCGATCAGGCGCTATCACTTCCCCTTTTAAAAACGATCAATCTTAGCCTTTAGCCAACTCTTTGTTTTCTTCTGGCCTTGGGTTCACCGTAAAACTCACGGGGCTCTTAAATTTAATTGATTCGCCACCCCTTGTCCGGAGAAAATTCATATGGTATGTTTTAGCACCTTTATGAATTTTCAAAAAATGAACCCTTGCCTGCGGCATTGGGCCGCGGTCACTCTTTTCTTCTTTGCTGCGCAGCAGAGGGCGATTGCCGCACCCGCTGCGCGCGTCGATTATCCACCGGCCACAAGTGTGCGTACTAACAAATCACCGGCTGCCCTTCTAGAATCCGCGGCGGCTCTCGATGAATTGTCTCTACCGAAAAGTTCCGGCCCCAAAGACCTGTGGGCGGCACTCCAAAACCCAGCAGAGAAAATAATCGTATTTCTGCAGGAGGCACACGGAAATATTTCGTGCCAAAAAAACATGGCCACGGCTCTGTCGATTCTTTCAAAACACGCTGCGCTTACGCAGCCGTGGATCGCTTTTGAGGGCACCGCACCCGGTGAATTAGATCACCGGCCGCTTTCAACCTTTCCCAACGCTAAAGTTAGAGCACTCGCGGCAAAATTTTTTATCCGCTCCGGCGAACTTGACGGCGCCGATCTTTTTACCGCCCGGAACAATCCGCAGGCCAGGCACTTCGGTGCAGACTCGTTAGATCTCGTGCTTGAAACCGTTCAACACTATCGCCGACTGCTGGCACTCCGACCGGAAGCCGAAGCCAATTTGAACGTCTGGAACAGTCTGCTGAAACAGCTTAAAGAAAAAACCTATTCGAGCGATTTATTTTTACTGGATCGCCTGGCCGGGCTGTCAAACACAGCTCCCGCAGATTTCCCCCAGCTGATAGCTCACTTGCGAGAACTCTCAAAACGGCATGGGGTACCTCTGGAGACATTTCGTTCTTTTCAACTACTCCTCGAGCTTCAGCAGCTAGAAACAAAAAAGGGCAAACCCGACATGGATCAAGCCCGCGACAAAGCGCTTTGGGCAGACCTAAAAACGGTGGCGCTTAAAAGTGACCTCGACCGGCTGGTCATAACGCTTGAGGATAAGGTCGCTGATTTTAAGGAGCTTCGCGATGTGATCGCGCTCAATCGTGCGGTCCGATTTTATCGCGCACTGATTTCGCTGACGATCACGCCAGAGGATTATGAACGCTACCAAGCAAAGCGTGAAAACTACCGTCTGGATTTGATCGAACAAAAATTAAAAACATACCGTGCATTTTTAAAATCAGCACATGGACCTTCCGCTGTTCCTTTAAGCAGCAAGCTTACCCAAGCTGTTTCCTCCGCCCTGGCTTTTTATACCGCGGTTGAAAAACGTGACGATGTTCTTTTCAGAAACATTCAACAACTCGCATCTGAGAGTCCGTCTGGAAAACTTTTTTTTATCGGCGGAGGATTTCATCGTCCGGCTTTGACAAAACGACTGCGTGACGCCGGCCTCGCCTACGCCGTGATCACCCCCCGCATCACCCGCAAGGGCGGGGAAGAAAATTACTGGCGGCTTTTGGCAGGCACCCCCGCTCCGCAGCCCCTCAAATTCGGCTTTCTTTCAGCTACGCATCTTAAACTGAGCAAACCGTGGAGCCTTCCCGCCTTTCCCACACGCGTGGCATCTGTTCTCAATGGGTTAAGCACGCCTCAATCCCCCGGAAGATTGGCCTGGAGATTTAACGCGGCAAGGACCCTCACAGACTTTTATCCCCTATTATCTACTGCACGTTCCGAAGTCCGTAGTCACCCAGACCGTACTGGCAAAAGCAGCCGATCCATTTCACTCCCCCTCGATGGCTCTGATGCAGAAAAAATTCGAACTTTTTTACTTGCGGTTGTGGGGACACTCAACGAGTTGTCCGGGGACACCCCCATTTTTAATAGCGGCGCACTGCACACGCATCTTGAAATACTGTCCCGTCAAATCACCTCCGACGCCCCGGACGTCAGCCGCTCCCTCATTACACAGATTGGGGAAAAACGTCTAGAAATTACCCTGGATGAAACCTTGAAAAATGACGTCACGATCCGGGAAGCCTCAGACCACAGCGCATTCCGCCTTAAAATCAACCCTGCTTTCTTTACTGATTTTCGAGAAGAGAACCCAGCCTTTCCCGAAATTCTTCTTGCCTTGCATATTCATCACCAATTTATGCGCCCGCTGATTAAGCAGCAACACCCCGGCGCACGAGCTGCAGAGGTCAGTGTCCTCGCCTCCGCTCTTTTCGGGTTGGAGCAGAGTTCCGGCTCTGCCCCCACCCATGCTGCAGCTCTGATAACCCAGAAAGTGATTCCACATTTCAAAGCCGCCGTTGAAAAGTTTACAAAATCTCGCGCGGACGGCAAATCTCCCGACAGTACGATTGACGCGAAATTTGCCGGAAAAATTCTTGCACCTTTGGGAGGGGCCTCCATTTCGCTGCCACTGGGCTCTACAGAAGGGAGCGCCACCTCGAGCACTCTTCCCTTACCCGCCCTCGAGCGCAATGCCGCAAAAAATGCGGCGGATGTGAAATGGCTTATTGATTTTTTGTCTGATCCCAAAACCACCCGTATAGGACAGGGGGCTTTCGGAGAGGTCTTTGAAGGGCCTAATCCGGAATCTCCGATTCAACGCATGGCTGTCAAAATTTTCAAGCCAAATGGCCCGCGGTTTCAACCCATACAGGCCCGGCGCATCTTGCGCGAACGCGACGCCGTTTCAATCATGAATCAGCACAACGCGCCCCACATGATCGGATTTAAAGAATTTGAATTCCCCATAGCTGGGCCCCCTGAAAACGTTCTACAGGCTTTGAACTTCTCAGCCACTCAGTCCCCATTCGTTGAGCTCAAAATCATTGCCATGGAATGGGCCCAGGGCAAACCCTTGCATGAAGCGGTCGACGGCCGTCCGGAAAAAACGTGGCGGCGGGTTGCCCTGGAACTGGGAACTGTCATTGAAAACATGCATGACTTGGGCAACCGCGCCGATCAAGCCCGGGGCATTGCCGGGCTTTTGCACCGGGATCTCAAGCCGACCAATATCTTTTATGATGAGAATGCACGCACGCCTGAGAAGCGGGTCATTCTTCTTGATTTTGGGCTGGTTCGTTTGCTCGGATCCTCTCAAATGCAAACGATCGATACCCCCTCTTCTTCTTCTGCGACTGAGCCTGTAGAGGCACCCACCCCCGCCGCGAAGCTCACCGACCCCTTTGCGGATTTGGATGCCTTTGAGAAAACGGTTATTAGAACGCTCGGCCGGGTTGACGAGCTCGATGCTTTGAGTGCTGAAATGCCGGGGAGGGCCCCTGATCGAGAGAGTCGTGATGCCGACACCGGCTTAACGAACGCCGGTCAGATTCTGGGGACACCCAATTATATTGGATCTCTCCTGGGTCATCCGGAGCAGCTGGCTAGAGATCTTCAGGGACCGGGCTATGACATGTTTGCTTTGGGAGCCATCCTCTATGAGTTGGCGACGAAAAAAGTGCCCGCTAAAACAGTCAAGGATAAACCGGGTACAGACGTCATCGCCATTATTAGCGCAAACAGTCACGGGCGTTACCAAAACCCCAGAGACGTTGCTTCTGGCATCAGCCCGGCGCGCCAGTACATCATTCTCAAACTCATGGCAAACTTACAGCACAACATGCCCCAGGAACTCACGCAAACCCTTCTCGAGAACGAGCACATCACAAAACGTTTTGATGCTAACTGGCAGCCTTTGATGCGATACCAGGACATGCATGAGGCTATGCGAGATATCGAAGCACTGGCCGCCGGCAAACCATTGCCGTCGGCCCCTTCTCGATTTTTGTTTTTCGCAAACAGATTCAAAAATTACGCCATTCATACTGCAACGGCGGATCAACCCGCACAACGCAAACGCGCGAGCGCGCTGAAAATGGCGTCGAGCGCCCTTCTTGTCACAACCACCGCAGGGGTGCTCGCAGCACTGACCGCGGGACTCTTTTGGCTGGCCCAACTCATCCAAAGCCTCACAACGCCGGCGGAGAAACTCCCGGTTGAAAAAAATCCGCCCGTTGTGGTGACCCCGCAGGAGGAAAAACCGAAGGGGCCCGAACAAGAACCAGCCCCCACCTTTGTGTGGCCTTCTGAAGAGTTATTCTTATCCCATCTCAAGGCCTACCAAAATGGCAAGGAGAAAGATGAGGTCACAGGCGTTGAGACAATCCGCATGCGCCCCGCCGCAAAAGCCATCAGGGAATACAATGTCGTTAATCTTGAACCCAATCCCGCCGAGGGGTTGACAGAATCCTTAACAAGCTTTGTGCGGCCTAATGCCAATACCGATGAGCGTGGTTTCTTTTTGGTTCGATACCTTGCGGTGGATACCCCTATCCCCTTTGCCCCTGAAAACAGAATTGAATTCTCGACAAAGCTGCGCATTTCAGACAGAGGCACGGGTGGCGTGGGGGCCGGAAATATCATGCTCGGCTTCCACAACTTTGCGACCCATACGATGGAAGCGATGATAGAGATCAATGCTTACAATAAAACCCAAAATGCAGTCACGTTAACTTATGCTCCGCGATTTCCCATGAATCTCGATGGCGGGGCCGATCCTGAAATCAGAACGGCTTACACGCAGGCGAAACAAGATGCCAAAAGATTGGATGACCGTCCGGTCAATCCACTTCTACAAGGCCCCGCCGTCCCTTTTCGCGAGTGGCTCGATCTCCGCGTTGTTAAACCAGCCGCAGAAACGCTTAAACCGGGGGAAACGGGGCCCAATGGGGCAAAGTACGATGGTAAAACAGCCCTTTTATTTTTCGGGAAAAATGAAGCCCCCCTCCATGAATTTCAGATAGAGCCAGGGAGTTTACACCTGACCCTTTACACCAGCGGCGAAAGCAGTATCGCCATTGGTAAACCTGACGTCACCGTCACATTCCCCGACAAAACGAAAACAGAAGCTGTGCGCTCTGAGCTGCGCCGCATCACGGCGCCTGCGCCAAGTCCTGAGTGGGCAGCCTCCTTTACCAGAAATTTTCTGACGGCATCCCAAAACGCTCTCTTACTGATCGAGTACGATCCCGCGACATTCGACCCGCTGGCCAAGCGGCTTTTCCACCCGGAAACGCATTTGCCACTCACGGATACTGCTATTCTGATTGTGGCCCCGCGCGGAGCAGCTTACCGGCAGCTTCGCGCGCAAGTTCAAGAGAAACAGCTGCGTTTGTATCATGCCGGCATTGCAGAGACCTCTGCCCCTCTCACGCAGATGACGCCGCAAACGCCTGAGTTCGGCAATCTCATGCGGCAGGCTGAGCGCCTTTTTGGCCGCAGCCTAGGCCGGCCGGTCATTCTGGGTTCGCAGGAAGCCGCCCTTTCAGTGCGCTTAACCCCTGAGACCCAGCTGGTCTATTACCGCATCGATCAGCACTTGTTTTTTGACCCCACGCGGCTGGCTTACGGCGACGCAATTCTCTTGAGCGCAAGCTCGCTTTCAAGAAATTACAGCTTAATGGCAGGCATACAGCAAAATGCGGATGGCAGTGTTTCTCTCGCGGCTGGTTTCCTGCACTTTGTTGAGCAAAACTACGAAAATATCCACAGCCTGGCCCTTTCTGCGTAAGAGACTATTCGGATGACTTCTAGCAGAGGATTCCAAGATCATTGCGATTGCGCCCGTTTCAGCTAAAATAAAGCCGTTTAAGGCAATTTGAACTGGGGGGGAAATCAAATGAATCATCGAACCTCTGAACGCTACATCTCTTCGGCCCAAATACGGCTCTACGATCTACGCCAGGAAGGTAAATCGTTTACAGCACCGGTGCTCGATATTTCGCGCGGAGGCGCTCTCATCGGCTGGGCCGATCAGATCCCGGCTAACAGCACCCCCTCGCCCGGCCGCACACATTTCGTGTTAACCCTTCCAAC
>CAYMUZ010000092.1:0-3931 GCA_964393875.1 uncultured bacterium
CCGGCATCCCCGGCCGCAGGCTGGATATAAACGTGTTTGAAGGGTGTTTGATGAGAAATTTTCCCGTTGGCCACGCTGTTAAAGGCCACGCCTCCAGCCAGGCAAAGATATTCCGTTTTTGTCTTGTGATAAACGTGGTTCAGGATGTGAAAATAAATTTCTTCGAGCATCGCTTGAAGCGATGCCGCCAGATTAAAGTCCCTCTGGATCAGCGGGCCATCCGGCGAGCGCGGAAACCCGAAAAGCCGGCCCCATTCAGGGGAACACAAAATATCCTGTTTGGGCTCTCCCCCCTCCCAGCGGATGCGCGATTTGCCGGTGTGATGCACAAAATATTTTAAATTAAGCTCAAACTGCCCGCCGGGCTTGAGCTGGACGATTTGGCGCATATCCTCCAAATAAGTCGGCTTGCCATACCCGGCCAGACCCATGACCTTGTATTCATCCCCGAAATGGTGGAACCCCAGAAACTGTGTGCAGGCCGTGTAGAGAAACCCTGCGGAATGGGGAAAAAACACGCGGTCAAAAATTTCGATGTCGCTGCCCTCGCCCATACCCCAGGACGCGGAAGCGAAATCTCCCAGCCCGTCCAACGTGACAAAGGCCGATTTTTCAAAGCCCGACATATAAAAACTGCTAGCCGCATGGGCTTCATGGTGCTCAACGTGGATAAACCGGGCTTTACACTTTCCGCCAGAAGCGTCGAGCGCCCCGGCAAAGTCCTTCTGAAATTCCGAGGACCGCTTAAAAGCCTTTAATCGGTCGAAGACCAGCGAACCTTTGGGCCGTTTAAAAAAAACGTAGAGCATTTTTCGCAGAAAATTGGCGCGGGGATTTTTGGAAATAGCCACGATTTGAATTTGCCCGGGTTCAAGCCGGTTTTCCTCAAGGCAGGCGCGCAGGGCCAGGACCGGAAACCCCGAGGCGTGCTTGATCCGGCTGTAGCGCTCTTCTTCCGCCGCCCAGATAAGTTCCCCGTCGCGCATCAGCGCCACCGAGGCATCGGGGTGGTAAGCGTTAATCCCGAGGATGATCACAAGCGCGCTTTTAACTCCTCAAAAAACTCATGCCATGGGAGCACGAGTACGCCGTCGATCTCATAGGCATTTTTTACACAACTGACGACGCGGCACGGCACATTCTTATTTTCTTCTCGGAAAGCTCGCAACCCCGATAAGTCAGCGCCGGTCACGTTGGTCTTATGCTTGATTTCATAGGCCCCCACAATCCTGCCGTGTTTTTCCAGGAGCAGATCGACTTCAGCGCCGTGATTCGTCCGCCAAAAGAAAATTTTCGCTTCGCTGTTTCGATATTGCAGCAACCGGTGCGTCTCGAGAATGATCCACTGTTCAAACAAGCGCCCTCTGACAAGAGGGCTTGGCGGTTCCAAAAGCTGTCCGTTGATGGCATTTGTAATGCCCGTGTCAAAAAAATAAACTTTGGGATGCGCCACCAGCCGTTTGCGCACGCTTTTATGCCAGGGCATCAAACGAACCCCGACCAGTGTATCTTCCAAAATTTCATAGTAGGATTGAACGGTTCGCACGGGCAGGTGGCATTCCCGCGAAAGCGCTGAAAAACTGACCAGTTCACCACACTGGCTTGCCGCCAAATCAAAAAACCGCGCAAACCCGCCCAAATTTCTCGCAATGCCCTCCGCCTGGATTTCCTCCCTCAGATAAACTCCGGCATAGGCCCTCAAAAGATCGATTTGCTCCTCTCGAGACTTGCCAAAAACAGCCGGAAGACTGCCAAAACGAAGCGTTGTTTCAAGATCAAACTGCTCTCTTATTTCGTCATACACAAAAGGATGAAGATGCCGGGCAAGCGCCCTTCCGCCCAAAAGGTTCGCATGACCGCGCTTCAATTTTCTGGCGCTGGAACCTGTCATGATAAACTGGCAGTTGTGCCGTCCCATTAAAATTTGAATCTCGTTTAACAACGCTGGAACCTTTTGGACTTCATCAACGATAATCCGCTTCACATGTTTCTGGAGAATTTGCCGCAGCGCTTCCTTTCGGAATAAAGACGGCTCTTTAGAATATTTTAAAACATCGTCGGTTTCAAGCAGGTCCACCTTCCAGGCCCCCGCGGAGAATAAAGATTCTATGAGAGTACTCTTACCGGTTTGACGCGGGCCGAAGAGGAAAAAAGACTGCCTGGGCGGAAGCGAAATTAGTCTATTTATCATGATGCAAGATTGTACGTTATTTTTGAATCAAAGTAAACGATTAGAATTGCCTCATCCGGCCGGCTTTCTAGCCACGGCGATCATGCTTTTCCATAATCCTGGCAGACGCCCCCAAAAACAAAATTGCGCCTCGGAAAATCCGCATTGCGCTATTAACTGCCTCAGCGTCTTGATGCTAAAAAATTTAATGTGCCCGCAATCGCTAAGAGGGCCCCAATGACGATCCCAGCCATTCAACAAAGTAATCGCCAAATTTTTTAAATAGCCGTGATAGGGCGTTGTCAGCAAAATCCATCCGCCGGCATGAAGCAGCTGATGAGCTGACTTCAAAAGATCCGACGGACAATAAAGATGCTCAATCACCTCTACAGAGAAAACCAGATCGAAACTCTCCGAGGAGATTCGGGAGTGCAGGTCTTGGTCAATTTTGCCGTGATGAAATTTTACTTTTTCCCCGTAATGCTCTACAGCGTAACGGATCCCGCTTTCCGAAAAATCCACCGCTGTAACGTCGTACCCCTTATCGGCAAGCCGTGCCGCAAAAGTGCCGTTCCCGCATCCCAGCTCGCAAATTTTCTTCACTTGCGGCAATTTCTCGATTTGCCGCTGCACGGCATCCCAAAGAAGCTCTTTGTCTCGATGAGACACGTTCGTTTGATCATAGGAAAATTCTTTATACATTTTGACTTACCAGCTGACGATAAATTTCAAGGCAGCGCCTGCCATAGTCATTCCATCCGCCTATCTGCTTGACACGCTGCAACGCCGCCTGGCCCATTTGTTTGGTTTTGTTCGGGTTATCGAGCATCCATTCAACCTTCTCACGAATCGCCCCGGAGTCTCGCGGGGGAACAATAAATCCCTCGACCCCATCTGTAAAAAGATCTTCCGCCCCGGTATTGACAGTAGCGATCACCGGAAGCGCACACGCCATGGCCTGCGCCTGAACAAGCGCCAGCCCTTCTTCAACGGAAGGCAAAATAAGCACATCGCAACGAGAAAAATAGTCGGCCAATTCCCTGCGCGGAAGAATTCCATGATGAGTAAATTCACCGGCATGCTGATGAAAAATATCGGACACACTTTTATCTTTTGCCCCGATAAGCCACAGCTCGATTTTTTTAGATTGCGTAAACGGTTTTAACGCATCGAAAAGATAGCCGATCCCTTTGCGCAGAGAGCACGCTCCGACAAATAATGCCCGAAAGGGCCGCCGTCTTGTCTCCGAAGTTTGGCGCGGTGAAAACAGGGAAAGATTAGCCCCATAAGGGGCTTTAAAAACACGCTCCTTTGGGAATCCTTGCTCTAAAAATGAGCGGCGCACAAATTCAGAAGGGACCACAATCGCATCCGCTGAGTCGTACTCCTTTAAGGCACGCTTCAAACCTTCTTGCGAAAAATAAGGGCGCGGCTGATGCCAGGCTTGATATTCTTCTTCTAAGATTTTTTTTTGAACTAAAATATGTGTTGATCCCCGGTTACAAATCCACGGCTTGCCTTGCGCATGCATGACCTGCCCGGCTTCAAGTCCCGTGCCTGCCAAAGCATCCAGAATATCCGGCTTCCAGGAAACCATTTGCTTTGAAAGCCATTGGCCAAAATTCTGAAGCGAGCGGTCGATCACCCATGTGGTAAGCTTGCGGTTCTGAAGGCCTAAGCGATAACATAATTGTTCCAGCAAAACCCAAAAGCAATGCGTCTTTGTATGGCCGCGCAACTCTTGATCGATTTTCCAGTCCG
>CAYMUZ010000093.1:0-11090 GCA_964393875.1 uncultured bacterium
CGATTTACAATCTGACGGAATCCATCCACCAAGCGGAAGGCCTTTCGGATGAAACTAAAGAAGAGCTGCTGACGGAGTTCTTTGAGCGTGTTCGTCGGGAAATCGCACCGGTTTCCGCAGCGCCCAGCCGAGACGAAGAAGCCCAAGTTCTGGCTTTACAGGCTGCGAGTTTGATGCGGATTTATGAGCTCGTCCATGAAAGCACGAAGTATCCGCAATTGAAGACGGCAATTCTGGAGCATTTTCATCAGAAAACGCGTGGATTACATTACGAACAAGATCTTGCTTACGGTCAGGGGAAAGGTCTTCTTGAAATTTTAAAACGGCTTGGACAAATCACGGCACAGGCTCATCCTGATCTGACTCAAGAGGGAACTGTCCGTGAAATTTTCAGCCGTTTTCCGGATGCAGCCGAAGCCCAGGACAACGCAGGCATATTCTTTCCTGAGGCAACTCTGGAATATGTCCAATCAGTCAGTCCGGCGGATGCCGGACGCTTCATCCGGGAATATTCGGGAGATTCTCAGCAGCAAGCTGCTTTGAATTTCTATGCGCGGCTGATTTTAGCCGGCAAAGGCGATGCGGCGTTAAAGCAAGCCGTTCTTGAGCGGGTGAAGCTTGATTTATCCCAGGGACGAGTTGCCGATCCCGCTTTCCAAAAATTACTTAAGGCCTTGGTGCGGGCAGAAAACGAATCTACGACAAACCAGGTTTTTGAGACGGCCCGTCAAAAAGCGGGTTATGGACAAGCGTCGCAGCGTTCAGGCATTGTGCCTGCGCGTGAGGATTTTACGGCTAACGCCGATTTGACAACCTTCTTATTACAAACTCTTGAAGATCCTGCGCAAGTCAAAAGCCTCGAGACCCAATCTTTTCTTGTGGATATGCTGCTTGCCGGTGAATCGCATGAGGAAGTCTCCAAGGGGGCAGCCCTTTATCACGATCTTTTGTCGCTGCCAAATCTTACGGATGAGGAAAGAGAGCGAGTTTTTCTTAAGATGTTGCAGGCCGGCCATGAGTTCGGAGAATGGAGCGAATACCTGGAGTTCTGGTATCAGCGCGAAGTCGACTACAGCAGCTGGAGTGACTATACGCCCGAACAGCGAATGGCCATGGAGCCTGAAGCCGCGGCAAATCGCCGGCAATTTTTTGAAAGTCTGATTGCGTTTATGGGAACCAAAAACCGCTTTCGGGAAGCTCCCCGGGGTTCGCAGGTGAATTGGAAGAGGGACAGAGTCCTTAAGGGGATGAATGTCCTTTGGGTCCGCGCGCTGGAACAGGAAGGAATAGGCCGAAGCGGGGCATTTGTGCAAACGCTCACCCGTGCGGCAGAAGAATATCAGGACACTGCTGCGGCATCGTCCGATTTGGATTATTCCACGGACGCTTCCGAGCCGGAGAAAACGGACCTGTTTAATTATCTTGTTTCTTCAGTGCGGTCGAATTCCTCAAACGTTCCTTGGCCGAACAGGGAAGCTTTTAGCCGCGATGTGCGCCGGCTTGATGATTTAGCCAGATTGAGCCTCTATTTGCGCCGTGCGAATGAACCGCATCTTTCAGATCCTAAAAGTCCCTATTATGCTGTTTTTATCATGCGCTTTTCGCGCTTGGCGGCGCGGCAGCGCAATAAAATTTTGACGGATTTTAACAATGAAAAATTCTCAGACGCATTTTCTCTGGAAGAGCTTATGCGGAGAACGATCATTCAAAATGGTGTTGGCGACATTAAATTCGGGCAGATCTTAAGTACCCGCGATGACCTGATCGAGAGCGAAAAGTACCGCCGTGAGTTGGCCAAACTCAAAGACAAAGTCCCCGCAACGCCGTATGAGGCCGTCGAAGGCAAAAGCTTGAATACGATGACCGAGGAAGAGCAGGAACTGACGGGGCCTTCCTATTCAATTTCCGAGGCCCTTCAGCAAGCATTTTCTAGCGAACGAACTGTGGTGCTGCATGCGCAAAGCGGTTCGGGCATCAACGCCCAGGGTGAATGGGAAGACCCGGGGTTAGAAGGATTGGTCTACCAAGAGGGCGTTGTTTTTTACCGTTTCTGGCAAGAGCCCATTGCCGTGGCTTCCATTGGCCAGGCCCACCGTGCGGTCATTTGGGACGGAGAAAAATTCGTGGACGTTATTGTTAAAATCCAGAAGCCCAATGCGGCCAAGGAAGTTAAGGAAGGCCGGGAAGCCTGGCTTGCCATTGCGCACTATGCCGAACAGCATTCTTTGCGGTTTCCGGGCGTGACGAATCCCGTTCGACATGTGAATACCATTTTCGATGAGATTGAGAAGGAGCTTGATTTCAATCTCGAGAAGCAGAATTTTCTTGAAATGGCCGGGGTTGTGGATGGTCAGGAGGTGAAAGTTCCCCGTGTTTATGAAACTGCTTCCAACCGCACCGTTTTGGTCATGTCGCGCGCAAAGGGAGTCCCCATCGGCAAGACACCCGCTGCCCTCAGGCCAAAAGCCGCGCGACTTTACACCAAGACAATTTTAGGCCAGATGTTTACACGGGGTATTTACCATGCGGATCCGCATGATCGCAACGTGTTCATCGATGAAGAGGGGAATCTCACTCTTCTGGATCTTGGGATGGTGGGCCGTATGGATGCCGCTGCCAAGGACCGCTTCTTCGAACTCATGCTCCGCGTCCGGCAGAAAAACATAGACTCCATCCTGCAGGCGCTCCGGGACATGGGAACGTTTCCTGAGCATTTGGACGAGGCAGATTTAAAACAGAAAATGGCCTCGATTGTCGCAAATGACAGTTTGCCGGTCGCAAAACAAATTCAGCAAGCTTTTGAAACAGCAGCTAGAAGCGGCCTGGCCATCCATTCCGAATACACCATTGCTATCAAAACGATCATTACGGCCGAAGGGGTGGCCCACCAGCTCGACCCTTCCTTTGACTTGATTCGTGAATTTATTCCCATCATTCTGCCGTATCTCTGGAAAAAGACGACGTGGGAAGAAAAAATCAATCTCCTGGGGTCTTTTTCCGAACAGTTCCAAGTGGACGAAAGCTTTCTTACGGATTTAATGGCGTCTATTTGGACGAGCGCCAATCAGGAAGAGAAAATAAAGATCATGGCGATTCTCCTGGGCCAAGAGGAAGGGAATCCTCACGTGCAGCTTGCAAACCGCGCTCAAGCGGCCGCCGGGATACTGCAAAACATGCGCGCTGTCTTCCCGCAAATTTTCCAGGTTATTTGGGAAAAGACTTCTCCCGAAGACCGCTCAGTCTTGGTCGGTCACTTGGTCACGGATACCTTTTATTCAGCGCAAGCCATCCGTCCTTACATTCAGCTTCTGTGGGAAAATTCCCAGCCTGAAGATTTAAAGACGCTTTATTTTTCTCTCTTGAAAAATGATGCGACGGCCGCCGGCTTCTTCGCATGGATCGAAGCCAGCGGCATAGAGCCAGCCTTGGTGAAGGATCAGGTTTTTTTGCTGTTGGAAGGTGCGCAGGCAAAAGACCGCGCCGCTCTTTTGCAAACCCAAATTAAACGCCCCGAAATTCAAAGCCATTTCTTCAAGATGCTTTTCGAAAAAATGTGGCCCAAAATGAACGCGCAAGAGCACCTTCGGCTGCTGCGGCTTTCGGCCTCGTTTCTAGGTTCTCGGGAATTGAGGCCGCTTTTGAAAGAAACAGTCACCCAGCTTTGGGCGCAGATCCCTGAGAATGAGAGAATACAGATGGCGAGAACTTCGGTAGGACTCCTTCTAAGCCAGCCTCTCTTTGTCTTGGCGCTGGGCGGGTTAGTTTCAAGCCAGACATCCTTCAAGGGGAAGCTAAGTCTTGCTTGGAAAGTCATCACGAATTCTTCCCGCTCTGAAATGCGTACAGCGCGGGCGCTTCCTCTGGCAGGATTGCAAAAGGCCGCTGTGACGGTGAGTCCTGCCGTTTTTCTGCTGAACACACCGGGATACGAACGTGTGGGTTCGGCGGTGCCTCATCCCGAGATGCCCCAAGTCATAGCGGACGAACAGGGGGCGGCTGTTTCAGCAATGGTGCAAAAGTCGGAGCCATCGGGGCCGCAGTTGGAAGCGGCTGTCAAAAAAGTGACGGGGTTACTGGCGCCGGGACTCGCCGTTATTTTTAAGGTGAATCCGCAATTTGCCCGAATGACGGAGGCGGAACAAAAAGCATTGATTGCGGCGTATGAAAAAAATCCAACAGGCATTGAGAGCGAGATGCTTGTTCAAATTGAAATTCTGGAACATAAAACATTGGAAGATTTACACGAGCGGCTTGCAGACATCAAGTCGTCCGAGAGGTCTTATGCCATTGGTTTGATGATCCCTGCGGGGCTTGGCCTGGTTCAGGCGCAGCCGTTTGTTAAAGGTTACCTGCGTCTTCTGCAGGCGCAGGCTGTTAGCGAGCTTTTTCTGAATAGTGATAAAGAAAAACTGGGCGCGGTCATCAAACAGTTGAAACAGGGTCTGCCAAAACTCAAACTGCGTCAGGATTGGAAGCCAGGCGGAGCCATGCCGGTTCTTTCAGGTGCTGACCAGCTGAAACTGGTGGTGGCTAATTTGGGAGACACCCAGACACCTTTGAATGAAAATAAAAACTTTCTTGATCTGAGGGTGGATTTGCTCGATCCTAAGATTTTCGAAGAATTTAAGAATAACCCTGAAATGCTCGAGATGATTGGCCATTATGTCGGGCGAGCACAGCTCATCTTATCGGAGCTTAGCGAGGACGCAAAGCCTCTGGACGCGCAGGAACTTAATGATAAATTGCATGAGCAGCTTTTTGCCGCCGACGAGATTTCACAGCAGGATTTGATTACACTTGCTGAACGTGATGGCCGGCAGGCTTTTGCCTTGAACCTGGGTGCATTTGCGGATATTGTTCAACAGCATATGATGCGCGCGGCTGCTGAAAGTGCGGCTTAACCGGGGCTTTCACGGCTTTAAAAATCCGGACAAATATAAACCGTACCATTTCCAAACGTATCGGGTTAGAATTCAAACCTGGCATCGCTCGATGCCAGGTTTTTACATACCCGGAGTTCTCTTTGGAAAAAGAACACAGAATTCTTAAGTCTGTCGCTTCAATCGGAATTGTCACCGCTTGCAGCCGAGTTTTTGGCTATGTGCGTGACGCTGTTTTAGCCTGGGTGCTGGGTGCAACCCTCGGCATGGATGCTTTTTCAGTGGCTTACCGCCTGGCGAATTTATTTCGCCGGCTTGTGGGGGAGGGGGCCATGAGTGCCGCCTTTGTTCCTGTCTTCATTCAGTACCGCAGGGAGAATTCCGAAGAGGAGCTTTGGGAATTTGCCCGCAAATTTTTTTACACGCTGGCTCTGATTTCCGGGGTGCTTGTGGGGCTGGAAATCATTTTTGCGCCTTTCATTGTGCGCATCATGGCTCCGGGTTTTCTCGGCGTTCCAGGCAAGATGGAGCTGACGGTTCTTCTGACCCGTATTATGGCGCCTTATCTTGTCTTTGTTTCGTTGACGGCGCTTGTGATGGGTGTTTTAAACTCACTGGGCTCTTTCACCGTGCCTGCGGCAGGGCCCATCTTTTTCAATATTGCGGTGATTGCTTCCGCTGTAGCCTCCGCTTATCTGATGCGGGACCCTGTGACCGGGATTGCGGCCGGAGTTTTGCTCGGCGGTATTTTTCAATTTGCATGCCAGCTTCCGCTTGCAGCTCGGCACGGTATGAGATTCAAGATTGGTTTCTCATTCAGCCACCCGGCGATTCGCAGAACGGGATTGCTGCTAGCCCCCAGTATTTTCGCGATTGGAATCGTGCAGATCAATTTGCTTGTCGATTCTTTGCTGGCCTCCTTTCTACGCGAAGGAAGTGTTTCGCAGATTTACTACGCCGACCGGATTGTAGAGCTTGTTCTTGGAATTTTTACCGTATCCCTTGCAACGGTCGCGCTGCCCGAAATGTCCCGTTCCGTGGCAGAGAAGAAAATTGGAGACCTAAAAGACACGGTGCTTTTTTCCCTACGCACCACAGCTTTTGTGGCAATTCCCGCCACGACAGGCCTTTTCTTTCTAGCGACACCGATTGTGCACGTGCTTTTCGAACGCGGCCGCTTCTCAAGTGTGGATACGGATCGGACAGCCCTTACGCTGGCATTTCTTTGTTTGGGGTTGTTTTTTACGGCGGGCGTGAGGTTTCTCGTCTCGGCCTTTTATGCGTTTCAGGACACGCGCACGCCTGTGAAGATTGCCTTCATCGCGCTCATTGTGAACGCGACGCTGGACTTCATCTTAATGCACCCTCTCAAACAAGCGGGGCTCGCGCTTTCGACCTCAATAACGAGCGCTTTGAGTTTTACTCAGTTGTTGATCCAACTTGAAAAAAAATGCGGGGCTTTTGAATGGGGGCAAATGCGCCGCGGTCTAGTGAAAATAATCGGGGCTTCTCTGGTCATGAGCGCGGCTTGCAGGGGCGTCCTTAGAATTTTTAATTACAGTCCGCAGCAACCCATTTTTTTGAAAGTTTTTTGTTTGGGAGCGGCCATCGGAGGGGGCGTTCTGGTTTACCTGGCGATGATGGCTTTGTTTGGCGCTGAGGAACTGCAGTTTTTTTTAAAGAAAAAAACCCCCAATTCGGGGAGTGCAGACTGAATGATAACCGGGTAAAGCATCCTTCTCTGGATGCCGTTCATCATAGGCAGCTATTTATTTTTCAATCGACGAATGGGGATTCTATGACTCAAACGCAGGCGGGACGTGGAACGATTCTGGTTATTGACGATGATGTAAACGTGCGTTGGTTTGTGGCGCGGGTCTGCCGGCCTAGGGGCTATGAGATTGTCACGGCTTCGAGCGGGATGGCTGGGTTGAAGTGTTTTCAAGAACCCGGCAAGCAAATCGATTTTGTCGTGCTTGATCTGGGCATGCCCGATATGGGCGGTCTGGAAATGCTTAAGGCGGTGCGAAAAAATCACGCCAATGTTCCGGTGATTGTCGTATCGGCGGCGATCGAAAAGAAAGATGCTTGTATTCTTCTGGGGGTCGAAGCCTTCATTTCAAAACCCTACAGGCTGGAAGAATTTTGCCAAAGTCTGGAGTCGGCAATGGACCAGCAGAGTTTTGAAAAATCGGAGGCCGTTCTTGACCCAGACACCATTCCGTCGGCGCGTATTCTCATCGTAGATGATGAACAGCAGGTTTGTGAGATTTTGAGCGAATTGCTTTTTGAAGATGCCCGCGGTGCGGATTTTAAGGTGCAGTGGGTGACTTCCGCTGAAGAGGCTTTGCGGGTTTCAAAAGAGTTCGAACCAGACATCGCTATTGTGGATATTAAAATGCCGCAGATTTGGGGAGATGAACTGATTCGGCGGTTCAAGTCGGGCGAAGGACACTGCCCGCGTGATTTTGTGATCTACACGAGTGTGACAGATCCGGGTCAGATTGAGCGTGCCAAGAAACTTGGCCATAAACTCATTGCCAAGCCGACGGATCTGGATATTCTTCTCGATGTATTGATCAAGATGTGCGTGCAGCATCATCTGATTAAAAAGGTTCGCGCAAACGTAGCGGAAAAGCCTAACGAATGAGGAAGAAAAAAAGCAGGGCGACGAGGATGCGGTAGATTCCGAAGCGGGTGAAGCCGTGGTGCTTGATAAAGGCCAGCAGCCATTTGATGACGAGTGTGGCCACGATAAACGATGCGAGAAATCCTGCCGACAGAAAAACACACTGATCCTTTGAGAATTCCCCGGCGCTTTTGAGAAGATCCAGAGCCGTTGCGGCCGCCATGGTGGGCACGGCGAGAAGAAAAGAAAATTCGACGATCGTTTTTCGTTCCACACCAAGCAGTGACCCGCCGACGATGGTGGCAGCAGAGCGTGAAACGCCCGGAATGACCGCTAGCGCCTGGCACACGCCGATCCAGAAGGCCTTGAGGTAAGGAATCTCGGCCACACTCCGAATGCTTCTTTCTTTTCCCTCCTCGACTTTGTCGAAGATAATCAAGAGAATTCCGCCTACCAAAAGTGACCAGAGAACAATTTTGATGTCTCCCATCAAAAACTTTTTGATGCTCTTGTAAAGGATGAATCCAATTACGGCGGTGGGTAGGAAGGCGGCTAGCACCCGCTTCAGAACCTCGAAATTTACAAGAAATGAACGCCAGTACAGGGCCACGACGGAGAGAATCGCGCCGAGTTGAATGGCAATTTCGAAACTTTTTAAGAATTCAGTTTGAGAGAGACCGAGAAGATGAGCGGTGAGCATGAGATGTCCCGTGGAGGAAATGGGCAAAAACTCAGCGGCTCCTTCGACGGCGCCAAAAATAATCGAGTGGAAAAGATTCATAGACTATTTCCGATTTTAATCAAATTTTTTGAAGTGGGAACATTATAGGATGTTTTTATTAAATTTCTAGCTAGCTGTGTGAAACATCAGGCTCGACCGCTTACTTCACCCGTCTCGGTGTTGACGCGTAAGACATCGCCTTCTTTGATGTAAAGCGGTACGCGAACATTCATGCCGGTTTCAAGCGTGGCGTTTTTAGTGGAGCCCCCCGAGCTTGAATCGGCGCGCGTGGCCGGTTCAGCATAGGTGACCGCAAGTTCAACCACTGGCGGCAGTTCGAGGCTGACGACGGTGCCTTTGTATTTGAGCCCTTGCGAGGCGGCACCGTCTTTGAGATAAAATTTCATATCCCCGATTTTCTCAGCCGAAAAATGGAATTGGTCGAAACAGGACTCGTCCATAAAATGAAAACCTTCCGCGTCGGCGTAAAGAAAGGCGGCAGTAATCATTTCAACATCGGGCTCATTAAATTTCTCCCCCGATTTAAAGTTTTTTTCGAGCACGGCACCGTTGAGCAGGTTACGAACTTTGGCACGCACCATTGTGGATGCGCCGCGGGCGGTAGGGGATGAGAAGAAAACCTCGAGGACGCGAAAGGGCTGTCCGTCCACTTCAATCAAAGCTTTGCGTTTGAGTTCATTGGCGCCGATCATTCAGGGTCTCCAGCTTTACAGGCTCTGTGGCAAATTATATCGGCCATTGCCCGCAATGTTGAACATTTTTATTTTTGCAGAAAGAGCCAGTAGAGGCCAGTCTGCAGAAGAGTCAGGGGAATGCCGGCGCGTGCGAATTCAAGAAAACCAATGGTTTCGGCGTGTTTTTTTTCTGCGTTCTCAATGATAATGACGTTGCTGGCGGCGCCGAGAATAAACAGATTGCCGGCAAGAGTGCTTCCGGCGGCCAGCGCCAAATAAGCCGCTTGTGAAGCGTTGGCCTTGGCAAGCAGTGGCAGGTAAAGTGCCACAAGTGGGACGTTGGAGACGAGTTGGCTGGCGAGAAGTCCCACGCTCAGTGTGGTTTGGGGCGCTTCCACATGAAGGTCTATCCGCCGCATTCCCTCTTGAAAAAAACCGGTGTCCCAGACGCTTTGCATCAAGATAAACATCGCCGCAAAAAAGAGTAGTGTCTGCCAGTCGATGCGGCGGGCTATTTCGATGCGCCGAGGGCTCAGTAAAAGCACTGGTAGTGCCGAGGTGAGGGCGATAGAGGGCAGTGTGATTGTCTCCGCCTGGCCGTTAAGGGCGAGAATGATTTTAAGCCCAATAAGCCCGCACAATAAACCCAGGCTCCAGTTCGCAAGCCGCGCCAGTGCGGCATCGTGAAGCACGGGCGGTCTGTCATGGGTCAGCCGGTCTTTGCCGAATTCCTGTGGATAAAGCCCGCGAAGCACAAGATAGGCAAGTCCCAGGCTGAGGAAAGTTGGGAACCCCAGTTTTCGCAGAAAAACGAGAAACGGGTTCGACATCCCCGTTTTAAGAACAATCAATAAATTCTGCGGGTTTCCTACGGGACTCATGATACTGCCCGTGGTGACGGCAAAGGCCAATGCGAGCAGAAAAAGTTTCGGCGAAATTTTATGGCGCCGCGCCAGAAGAAGCACCACCGGCGCACCGACAATCGCCAGCGTATCGTTCATGAGAAAGGCAGAGAAGGGGCCGGCGACAAAAAGAAGCGCCAGTAAAAGCTCGTCGGCCGTGCGAGCATGTCTAAAAATTCGGTAAGCGATCTGCTGCAGTCGCCCGCTGTCTTCCAATGCCTGAGCGGTGATAAACACGCCAAAAAGATAGACCAGCACATTCAAATCAATCGCTTTGAATGCGTTCGAAATGGAAATCGATTGCGCGGCCAGCACCAGAATGGCGCCTGCCGTCATAACCTGCCATAAGCTAAATCGAAAGGGCCCTATTTTTCGCACGGCAGAGGCCGCGAGAACAAGCCCGAGGATCCATAGGGGAAATGAGGAGGCCATGTGTGTGAAGGTCGGCATTTTAGGGAACATTATAGAGGGACAACTTCAAAAATACTCGCGGCTGATAGATTTTATGAGCGTGGGGGACCGGCATGAATATGCCCTATGGGAACACTCGAGGATAGGCTATCTCATGCATCTGTCATAAGTTACAAGAATTTGCGCTCTCTGGACTTCCTAGGGGCTTTCCTTTATACTAACCGCCTATGTCACAGCCTACCGAAATTATCCGCAAAAGTTTTGGTTTGAAAGAGGAAGTAAAACCCCAGCTTACAGCCAGTTATCACAGCCTTTTAATCGAATCGATCAAGGCCAATGGCTTTCGCCTACAGTCCGGCCGTTTGAACTTTCGCCTCGCTCAAGAGTTCGGTTTTTGCTATGGGGTGGATCGAGCCATCGACTACGCATACGAAACGAAAGCTAAGTTTCCAAATCGCCGCATTTTTCTCACCAACGAAATCATTCACAATCAGCGTGTCAACGCCAAGCTTTTGGAGCTGGGTATTCAATTTCTCTACGGTCCATACTCCTGCGGCGTAACCATGGATCAGATCACGAAAGACGACGTGGTGATCGTTCCCGCGTTTGGTGCGATGGTGGTCGAGATGAGTGAATTGCAAAAAAAAGGCTGTGTGATTGTCGATACGACCTGCGGTTCGGTGATGAGTGTTTGGAAACGTGTAGATTCTTACGCGCCCAACGGATTTACATCAGTCATTCACGGCAAATACGACCATGAAGAAACCCGTGCGACGAGTTCGCGTGCACTGCAATATGAAGGCGGGCATTATCTTGTGATGCGTGACAAAGAGCAGGCTCAGACCGTTTGTG
>CAYMUZ010000094.1:0-9980 GCA_964393875.1 uncultured bacterium
TTTCGGCTTTCTGATGATTGTGATATTGTTTCACAAGAGAGCCGAAGACGTCGGCAAAAGATTCATTTAAAGCCCCGGCTTCGCCTTCGTAAAGCAAATTGGCCTCGAACTGGACAATCCCGTGGGTCAATTCATGCCCAATGACGTCTAAGGCCCCAGTGAAGCTGTTGAACAAGTCGCCGTCGCCATCGCCATAAACCATTTGTTTTCCATTCCAGAACGCATTGTCATAACGCAAACCGTAATGGACCGTAGAATCTAACGGAAAGCCTTTATTGTCCAATGAGTCTCGCTTGTAGACTTTATTGAAAAAATCGTAATGCTCACCAGCACCGTCATGGGCTTGGTTAACAGATAAATCCTTTGATTTCGAATCGTCTTCGCGATGCACTAATACCCCCGGTAGAGAGTCCCGGTGATGGGCGTCATAGACCGTTCTTTTTTTGCCGGGAGAAATGACCGTTGCCAAGAAGGAGCGTTCTGCAGAGGTGGTACGCCGTCCGCGAAACTGCTCCGTTTGAATAAGGGTTGAAAGAGCGCGAACTTTCTGTGGATCGGAACCGCGGCGTGCAATTTCGCGTAAGATATGCGGCGGGAGGATGGAACAAAAACAATGACGCCCGGTCATAAACGACTCCTTGTTATTCAAAATGCTGGGCTTGCCAATAACGGTAAAACAGCCCTTTTTGATTTAAAAGATCTTCCAGTTTACCCTGCTCTGCAATGCGACCCTGATCCATCACTAGAATCCAATCTGCGTTACGAATCGTCGAGAGCCTGTGCGCAATCGCAATGGTCGTTCGGCCTTGAGCAAGGTGATCGAGGGCTTCCTGAATGAGCTGCTCAGACACCGAGTCAAGCGCGCTGGTTGCTTCATCTAAAATCAAAATCATGGGGTTTCTCAAGATCACACGCGCAATAGAAAGGCGCTGTAATTCTCCGCCGGAAAGTTTCACCCCGCGATCACCGACGGTGGTGTCAATGCCTTGTTCAAGTCTATCGGCAAATTCTAGGACATAAGCCTTGCGAGCTGCCTCCAAGACCTCCTGCCGCGACGATTCGGGACGCGCAAAAAGGATATTGTTTAAAATGCTGTCATTTAAGACCAAGGTTTCTTGTGACACAAACCCCATTTTCCCCCTCAAGCTGGCGAGGTCGTAATCGCGTATCGATGTCCCGTCAATGCGAATATCCCCCTTTTGGAATTCATAGAATCGCGGCAAAAGCTCCACCAGCGTTGTTTTGCCCGCCCCTGAAGCACCCACGATTGCCGTAAAACGCCCGGCGGGTAGAACACACGTTGTTTCTTTTAGGATCTCTGCTCCCGCATAACGCATCGATACCCGGTCGTATTCGATGCCTCGCTCGATCGACCTCAGGGAAATTCTTCCTTGAGAGACAATGTCTTTATCTTTTTCATCGAACATTCGCTGCAATTCGTTAACAAATGGATAATGCTTTAATACCAAAGGGGTATTACCGATCAAGGAATTAACTGTCGATAAGGCGCGTCGAAAAAGCATCAGAGAAACGATCAGTTTAATCAGAAATGCGGGATCATTTTTGAAATAGTAAGTGAAGCTGATCCAAATCATCACGGCAATGCCCAGAGCCATCAAAACCTCATGGAGAGTTCCCGTGAGACATTGAACTGTGTTCGCTAAAACACGGTCGCGAGCCCGCATACGCTCAAGCTTTTCAAAAGCCTCGGCTTCCAGCGGTTCACGCCCCAAGGCTTTGATTAATTTGATATTCGAAAACACGTCCAAAGACAGCGCATGCCCGGCTTGTTCATTTTTTAAGATATCTCGGTACAAACGATGCACCATTCGAATAAAACCTCTCAGTGAAAGATAAAAAAGTGGCGCCACGATGAACGATATGAGGCATAATTGCGGGGAAACCTGATACAACACAAAAATGTAAACAATGCTGAAAAAGATATTTTGCCAGGTAAAAAATAAGGCGCCCAGAAAAAGAGAAACCTCCTGGGTGAATCGCATTAGAACATTATGTATTTTCCCTTTACTGGTCGTGTCAAAAAAAGAGCACCCGTAGCGAAGAAGTTTTTTGTAGCCCGTGATGCGAAGTTCTTTTTCAAGCGATAAAGTCACAAAACCATACAAAGCTTGACTTGCATAAGTCGCCGCTTGCCGCACAAAAACCGCCATCACAATAATAAGAAGTAACCAGCCGAACCTTCCCGCGAGACGTTCAAAATGAAGGAACTTTAACACAGGCCCTGCCACGGGCAAGGTTCGCCATCCTTCATAAAACCCCATGCCGGCGGCCTGTTTCAAGAAGGGGACGATCAAACCAAAGCTAAATCCTTCAAACGCTGCTGCAAATAAAAGCAACGCAAAGCTCACTGCCAAGTAACCTGTTCTGAGTTTACCTATCTTGAAAATGACGAGCATGTCGTGAAGGTGTGGCGTGCGTTTATGAGGTGTATTCACCTTTATCACTGTCTCATTTGGGCGGTGAATGAAAAAGATTGAAGGGTCTGCTGAATGTGTTGTTGAAAGAAATCGTGTGAAAATATTGCGGCGTTTCGCCGTCTTGAATCAACGGATTCGATTTCGACTCTTTGGATAGCAGAGACCAGAGTGTCGCCTTTGCGTGTATCCACCAAAGCCCCGCTTAAACCCTCTCTGAGAGGGTCACGAACCCCTCCATAATCTGCGGCAATCACAGGAAGTCCTGTCGCTAAGGCTTCTAGGTACACGATCCCAAAGCCCTCGCCACAGCTCGGCATCACAAAAATGTCGGCCGCACGATAAAGCTCAGGCAATTGGGCCTCTTGAATTTTGCCTGTAAACCTGACATGGCTTCGGACACCCCTCTCTTCGGCAAGTTTTTCTAAACGCGCTTGATCATCGCCGTCGCCCGCAACGACATAGACCCATGCGGGGTTCACCTGGATTAGCTCTGGTAAGGCCGCAATAACCTGGTCATGCCCTTTGTATTTTTCAGAAGCTGAAAGGCGACCGACTGTAAGCAATACCTGCTTCCCCCGCAGTTGATATCGATCTGAAAGCGTCTCGGGTTTAGGGCCGGGTTGAAATCTCAATAAATCAATTGCGCCGGGCAGCACAGAGACTTTGGCAGGATCCAGATCGGCCCAGGACAAAAATTTTCTTCGCGTATATCGGCTGACCGCAAAAAAATGTGCTACTTTCTTTATGGCAACACGTATGCTCCGGTTCGGACACTGCCAGGCTTCAATCCCATACACCTGCATCCAGGTTTGCGATCTGGTAAACACGGTCAAGCAGGCCAGAAGCGGCGCCATATAAAGATGTCCGCACCAAACAATGTCGAAAGGCCCTTGGGCAATCAAAACCACTGCCGCCCTGAATGCAAATCGAATTTTGCTTGGACTGGGCGGCAATTGATTCACTTTTTTGGGTTCTTCCCCCGGGCGTGGCCGCCCCTGACGTGGTAAAACAATGACTGTTTTGACCGCTTCTGATGATGCAAGCGCTGTCAAGAAATCACGGTTGTACTGGGCGATTCCTCCCTCACCGCCAAAGGCTTCTGTGACTAACGCTAAAACTCTCATAATTTAGGCGGCCATTCGTTGATAAAGAGAAGGGGCCCACGTTCTTGCCCACAGCCCAGCGCTATCACATTCGCTATGCGGGCGAGGGCCGGATTCGCCCGCTATCGGACGGATCCAAGCAGACATGGGTAATGTAAAGCCTGTTTTTTTGCGCTTGCTCACTTCGGCAGGTAGTTCCGGGATTGCTTTTCGCACAAGGGCTGACTTGCCCACCGTTGCTCCACGCTTAACCAGCACTGGCGCCAATGTCCGCAAAAGACAAGTATCCACAAATGGCGTGCGGATTTCCAAAGAGTGGGCCATCCCCGCCCAATCTGCATCGCGCAAAAGTTGATTTTTTAAATACCACGCAGATTCAAGAATACTTATTTTTGAAAAGTCTCGACAGAGAGAAGGCCGCAGACTATCACGCATGGCTGTTAGCATACTGAGGCGTCTCAGACCCTTTGCCACCATTTCAGATTCTAGAAAATGCCCAAGCTCCCACGGCATAAAAAGACCCCGTTTCAAATAGTAGGCGCCTGGAAAACTCCCCCCGAACTTCAACATGCCCGAAACTTTGGGATGAAAAATTTTGAGGGGCTTTAAGAATGCCTCAAAACAAGCCTGAAATAATTGTCCGAGCAGCGGAACTCTCGAAGGAATATAAAGCGCCCGAACCCATCTGGGAACTTCACGAAACGATTCATACCCCCCCAGCAGCTCATCGCCGCCTATTCCTGAAAGCGCGACTTTAAGCCCGATGCTTTTTGCAGCCTTACTCACAAAATAAGTGTTCACCCCATCAAGGGTCGGTTGATCCATCGATTCGAACACCTTCGGTAAATCCCTCTCGAATTCCTGACGGGTTAGCAAGTAGGTGTGATGCTCCACATCGTAGCGTCTGGCCATTTCCGCGGCGAGAGGACGCTCATCGAAAGAGCCTTTGCTAAACTCCTCAAAACCGAGAGTTACAGCCTTGAGATGGCGTACACCCGCCTGGCAAGCTAATGCCAGTAAAATTCCTGAATCAATTCCAGCCGACAAGAAAAGACCGACTGGAACATCCGCTACAAAATGGTGTTTGATAGAATCAAGCAATGCCGCTCGGATTTGTCCTGGAACATGCTCTTCGATGGGATCTGTCTTTTTTTGCTCGGCCTCACTCCATATCTTGGCTAATGAAAAATAGCAGACACTTTGCCCGGCTCCTTGACTATTCACCCACACATAACTACCGGCTGGCAAGGAGCGAATTTCCTGGTAAAGCGTAACAGGTTCCGGGACGCTGCCCAACAGAAAGAATCCCACAGCACCGGCAGGCTCTGGGTCTTTAGAGATTCTTGAACTGGTAAGCAAGGCTTTAACTTGTGAGGCTGTACGCAAAGTCCAGCCATCATCAGCGTAGTAAAGGGGTTTGATGCCGTAAGGGTCGCGCGCAAGAAGCATCTTCTTTTTTTCGCCATCCCACAGAGCAAAGGCGAACATGCCTCGGAGCTTTGGAAGCATTTCCGTACCATACTCAGCATACATTTGCAGGAGAACTTCGGTATCCGACTCCGTTCGGAAGCAACGCCCCTTTTTCTCAAGCTCGCCCCTCAACCCGCGGTAGTTATAGATTTCTCCGTTGAAGCTAATGACGTGCTTTCCATCCGCACTGACCATGGGCTGACTGGCTCGTTCATCGAGATCAATGATGCTTAAGCGGCGGTGACCAAGCCCTACCCGCCTGTCATTTGACAGCCACTCCCCGCTGCCGTCAGGTCCGCGGGCCGCCATATGATCACGGATTTTACGGAGTTCTTCCACATCAACATCGAGAGAGGCGTAATGGTAAGCAAATATTCCGGCAACACCACACATTAGAGCGACTCCATCATTTATAGCTTCGCCCTCTCAGTCCCATGAACAACATGGAACCTGCAAGGGCTTATGGACTGCTTCTTCTTAAAATCGCCTCAAACTACCTGCACACACGCGGCATCCACTTCCACTGAAATAGACTGCATTAAAACATCGAGAGAGATGACTAAGCGGCATCGATTATCTTTTCTAACGATAAAACCTTCGACTCCGCTCATCGGGCCGGAACGAATGCAAACTCTTTGGCCGCTGTTTAAATAGGGAAACGGGTCCACCGATATTTTTTCCACTTCAAATCGGCGGAGCGCTTCAATTTCGCGGTCTGCAATTCTAGCCGGTTGGCCGCTCCCGAAACTCACGAGCGCTACAACTCCGGCGGTATTAAGAACCCATAATTTTTTTGAGAGAGGAATGCGGACAAAAACATACCCCTGAAGCAGGGGTTCATCGATGAGTTTGACGCGATCAGACCAGTGGCGCTTGATTCGTCTCAGTGGCAGGAAACTTTCCAGTGCTTTTTTGTGCAGCTCACGATCGACCACTTTTTCGTGCCGGCTTTTCGTATAAAGCGCATACCAGCATGAAACCTCGCTCTGCTGCAAGCCCAAATCAAAATTACGATCATCTGATTGACAGGTGGCGCTCTCAACAAGTTGGAGCATGATCGGCCTACTACTTGTTTATGCACACGCACAGCTCTTTTCCCAAAACTCTGAAGGGAGCTGTGCGCAAAAATGAAACATGCTGCTCAAAACCGGATAATACTTTTCAATCTAGCACCCGTGCCTTTTGCCCGGGTACTGTGCCTCAGCTGCTAGTGAAGCATCTGTAGGCACTAGGATTGATTCATGCGGCTCGTCAGCCAGGCATCCAAAATGTCCTTCTTGAAGCGCCACTGCCCGCCGATTTTAGTCGCCGGAACTTCGCGTTTCTTGAGAAGCCGGTAAACAGTAACCAGATGGAACCCAAGATACTTCGCCGCTTCTTTAGGTGTCATAATCTGGGTGCGCTCCGGCCGCTTTGCACCTTTGTTCTTGTCGACCAATTTGTCATTTTCCTTTGCTGCATCATCCATAACATCCTCCTTGAGATCTCATCGGTTTGTCGCGATGCTGTATAGCATCGCTCAATACTATTAATTAAGATACTATGATTTTATAAATTGTCAAGTATTGCTATTTGAATTTATAATTTGAATTTGTGTAACTCATTAGAGTGAAAAAGGTTAGGTCTTAATGATTAAACTTGATGTTTTTGATTAATTTAGGTCTTAAACGTTCTTTAATGATTATTTATTTTATATGGTGGCTGTTAAATTCGCGCACACCGGCAGCCTGTTTGAGTGAAAAAAAGAAAGTTTTAGGTGAGCAAAAATAATGGCGGGTTAATTGACTCCAAGATCAGACAGAGTGAAAATGGGCGTGTAGTTAAAAGGGGCTAGTTTTTCAACAGCGCCCTCATTGCGATCAACCAAACAGATAATTTTCACAATTTGCGCTTTCAATTTTTGCACTTCTTTCGCAGCCTTCAAAACGGAGCCGCCCGTGGTAACCACGTCTTCAACCAACACGACGCGATCCCCTTCGTTGATTATGGGGCCTTCGATTGTTTTCTGTGTGCCGTGATCTTTCGCTTCTTTGCGGACGATAAACGCCTTGAGCGGATGGCCGCTTTGCGAACTCAAAAGCGAAACGGCAGCAGCAATGGGATCGGCGCCAAGCGTGGGACCGCCAATCGCATCCACATGCAATCCCTGTAGCATGCTAATCACCATCTTTGCCGTGAGCAATAGCCCTTGCGGATCGAGCGTAACCTGTTTTCCATCGATATAAAACTGTGATTTTTTCCCCGAAGCAAGTGTGCGCTCGCCTTTCATCACCGCCTTGGTTTTAATCAAGTCTAGAAGATCTTCCCGTATTTTTAGATCATCCATATCACACTCCCATTTTCTGCGTAAAATTTAATTGATTGCTATTGTCTTTGCCGGGGCCGGGCTCCATCGATACAGTATCGGCCATCGTCCTCTCACGTATTCTTCGGGTAAAACCTTTGAACATTTGCACTTCACTGTGCAAAAGACCACTGCGCTTGAACAGCCGGTGCCACGTGCTTCGAATGCGCTTAATCGTGCGCCCCCCCTGCCCGTAGAGGTAGCCCAAACGAACCAGCGTTTGCTCAAGTTGATCTAAAACCTCCTGAACCGATTCTTTTTCGACAAACACAGGCGCTCTGAGTTTTTGAGGCTCCTGATTACTTCGATTAGTATAGGTGGGCACAACAAGAAGATTTGAAAATAAAAATGCGTTAATCATCACGGCTTGTGCAAGATTCATGGATGGGCAATCACGATGAGTCGGAATCACCATCACCCAATCACACAAAGCTAGACATGCATTATCAAGCCCCTTAGATTCCTTACCAAAAACCAGTGCCACTCGCTGGGTGGCCAACAACCCTTTAATTTTCTCAACCGCCTTTTGAAATCCAAGAAAAGCTCCTCTTTTAGGGCCTGCTCGCCGCGAAGTTCCTACGGCCCACTGGACATCCTTCAAGGCTGTTTTCAGTGTGGGATACACTTGTGCGTTTTGCAATACATCATCAGCATGCGGCGCCATTTTTTTTGCGCGCAGCCGCCAATCGACCGGTGGCTGAACAAGACGCAAATCAGAAAATCCCATGTTTTTAATCGAGCGCGCAGCCGCACCGATATTATCCGGGTTTTCAGGTTCTACAAGAATAAAACACAGGTGACCCGTTAAACTATTGGCGTTCGCAATGCCTGTACTTTTATCGATGGGTTTAAAAGAAAGGTTTTTCTTCATTTTTAAAGCGCTCAGCCCTTGCGCCTCATGACATTTGATTTTGGCCGAGGCAATTCATGCCTGCTTTGCAGGGCCCCTACAAAAACAGAACAAAGTCGACCACAATTCTAAATGTCACGGAGCACTAGTGGGATAAAATTTCGAGAGTTCGTTCGGGGTTATCTGTTTTCAAAACAAGGCAGCCATACTCTTGGCTTGTGAGGCCGGTGCAATAAGCGTAAGCGATGTTAATATCTGCTTGCGCCAAGGTTTGACAAATCCGCGTTAATTCACCCGCAGCATTTCGAATTTCAACAACCACTACCTCCTGCTCCAAAACATAAAGGCCTTCCTGTTCAAGTAAAAGTAAGGCCTTGGTCGGATGGTCCACCAAAAAACGAACGACGGCATTATCTACCGTATCGTGAATCGCCAATGCTGAGATATTCACGCGCGCTTCAGAAAGGATCGCGCAAGTCTTTGCCAACACACCAGGTCGGTTAGGCATAAAAACAGAAAGCTGCTTCTGAATCGGCATAAAACTATTTTCCCAGGTAAAAAAACAGAAGGATCATTGCTGCGGATGTGCTCTATCGTATGCTGTTCAAACACTCAAATCAATAAAAGATCGAAAACAGAGCCTGATTTTTTCATTCCTAAAGAATACGTCGTGGCAAGCATTTCAGTCGAATGCGTGCGCCCTGCCGGGCGCACCATAAAAAAAGCCCCACTGCAATAAATGCAATGGGGCTTAAAAAAATCCCAGCGGCTTGCTACTCTCCCAACGGACTGCTCCGTTAGTACCATCGCCGGTAGAAGGCTTAACTGCCGTATTCGGAATGGGAACGGGTGTTTCCCCTCTCCTATTACCACTGAGAAAAGATGCAATTGAATAAGAACGACAGATTCTCAATACGAGAAATGTGAATGTCAAGCCGAACGACTTATTAGTACGGGTAAGCTGAACCCCTTACGGGGCTTACACCTCCCGCCTATCGACCTCGTAGTCTACGAGGAGTCTTCTAAACCGAAAACCGGTTGGGAAACCTTATCTTGGAGTTGGCTTGGCGCTTAGATGCTTTCAGCGCTTATCCTTTCCGAACATCGATACACTGCACTGCTCCTGGCGGAACAACAGTTAAACGAGCGGTTCGACACTTTCGGCCCTCTCGTACTAGAAAGTGCTCTCCTCAAGTTTCCTGCGCCCACAACAGATAGGGACCGAACTGTCTCACGACGTTCTGAACCCAGCTCACGTACCACTTTAACCGGCGAACAGCCGGACCCTTGGGACCTTCTCCAGCCCCAGGATGTGATGAGCCGACATCGCATGTAATTCCCACGCTTATCGCGCGGCATAGACTATATCTTCATCCGCTTTGTGTTGAGCGGAGTTGGCGTGTTATAGCGATTATAAATTTTGAAACTGCAATCGCTATCTACCCTCCAATGTTTCATGGAGAATAAGTCGTTACAGGGTCATCATCAAAATAGTTTAAATAAACGAGCTGATTTCACACACTCGTTGATTCTGATGAGACTTCCCTCGGTATTACCCACTTTCAGATACTTCTTCATATGAAAGTTTGGGCTTCACCGATATAAGCCAATACTAGAGCAATCCTTTCGGATGCTCCACCCCTAGATGTTTTGATAATTGAGGTGCCAAACCGGGCCGTCGATATGAACTCTTGGGCCCGATAAGCCTGTTATCCCCGGCGTACCTTTTGTCCGATGAGCGATGGCCATTCCAACTTTGGACCACCGGATCACTA
>CAYMUZ010000095.1:0-3943 GCA_964393875.1 uncultured bacterium
TGGTGGATGCGTGGCTACACCATAAAATCACAGTCGAACATCGCCAGGCGAGTCAGCATTTCCAAGATACGGTTAGAGCCTTGCGCTATTTCGAAAATTATTTTGGGGAGCGGCTCAAGGCGGTCCTTGATTCATCGAAAAAACTTGTCGTGGCAATGCAGAAGAAAAAGCCTGAGGCAGATGATCTTTTGCCGGTCTATGTCCATGAAATGCTGCAATTTTTACAAGTTCTATTTGATTACGACAGGGAGATTTTTAATGACCAAACGCCGCTGAGCCCGCTGGGCATGAAAGATGGGTATATCTGGCGGCTGCATCTTGATCAGGCGTTGACGACAACACTGCAGCGGGATTTGGATTACCTCGAGCATTTATTAAATGGCCATGCACTTGATTTTCCTGAGCAAGGACTTATGAACCCGACGTTTATCGGGCAGATGAGAGAACATCTCACAAGCATTCCAGGCAAGCTTGAGGTGCTTCACGCAAGAATTGTTTCTGATGAACGCGCGCATCCGAATATTAAGCCGATGGCAAGGTCTGAGGTGCGGCAGACTCAAAATAAGACGAAGGAAAATCAAAATCCTGCTTTAGTTTCGAGTCTGGAAATACGCGGTAGGGAAAGCCTGACGGCATCTTTCAGTCCGCGCATTTCACCTTCAAGAGATGAAAGCCGGTCTTTGACTTCTGACATATCTTCGCACAGCGTCCCGACGCGTTCGGAAACAAGGGTGAGGTCTGAACCAAATCTTTCGATGAGCACGCCGACTTCGGTGGCTGAAAATGAGTTATCTTTAGACATGCGGCGTACTTTAGCGGGAAATAGGGAGATTGTCAATATAAAATATATATATAAATCAGATGATGATAAAACAATTAAAGGGGGGCAACTGCAGCGTATTCTCAATAAAAACCGGGCAACGGCGGATGCGGGCAAAGCCAGTCTGAATTTTGTGCGGCGAGAAGCTATCGGAGAAATTCTTTTCTCTGGCACAGAAAGGGTGATTGCTGCACAAACAGGCTCTATTTACCTTGTTCCTAAAACCCTTGAAGATTACGGCCGTGTGATCCGTACTTTATTCGATTCTGCCGGTGAGAGCACGGTGAAACTTGCCCAAGTTCGCAGGATCCTGCTTCAAGATCTGGGGCCTGCGGCCAAGATTTTCGAAGCGGCGGAGGGCTATCGTTATTTTTCTATCGCGCCTGTTTCCAAATTGGGTCATAGCGAAGATGCGGCCTATGGGCTGGCCCTTTTGACCTTACTTCGAGTCCGGCCCGCCGTCGGCACCCCGCAGAAAAACATTTTTCTTTATGTGACAGGTGCCGATGCGGATGTGCGGCCGCGTATCGAATCTTTGCAGGCTGCGTATACGGATATTCTGAAGAAATTGGGTGTGTCGGGCTGGGCCGATCTCGAATTAAACAATGCGGCCGGCTGGAGCGATGCCCGGCTGAGGCAGACGATTATGAAGCGAATATCCGGAAAAGGCGAGACCCAAAAAACGGCGATTATTGACGAGAGACAGACATTTTTGGCCGGCCTGCCGGTAGTGCGCGATGCTCTCCGTATGAACCACTCGGGGATTCCGCTGGGCATGGCCTTGCTTGATTCCCCCTTAGTTTTAGCTCAGGAGCTTAGCGAGCAAACGGTTATTCAAATGCAGAAAGATCTAGAGCGCCTTGGCATTCAAGGGTTTTTGGCAGAGCAGTTTGCCCGCATGATCACTGACCTCAAAATCGCCATCGCTGCTTAGGCTCTGTAAAACAATAACGTAGCCATTTGGAGGGCTTGGTTTGTGGTAAGTTCGATGCACAAGGACGACAGCGCGTCTAAAGACACGCGTCAAAAAATTTGACTTTGATTCGGCTCAAAATCCCCTCGGCCAAATGCCTATGTTATTGTTTTGCAGAGCCTTAGTACCTATTCGAATAGCGCTTTTTTGCTTGGTGCACGAGTTGTCCACTCTTAAAAAATTCTAATCTTTTTTTAACCCAGCTCTCATCTCTACGGGTGTACGCTTTAGCCCGTTCGTCTTACATGCACGTTTGTCTTACATGACCTCTTTTGCGCAGGGCCGCTCTTTGATACAATAGACCCATGCAGTTTATCCCGACAGCGATTCCCGACGTTCTTTTGATCGAGCCGGCGGTTCATTCAGATGAGCGCGGTTATTTTTACGAGAGTTATCAAAAGGGGCTCTTTGCCCAAAATGGGGTTGCCTGCGATTTTGTGCAAGATAATCATGTTAAGTCTACCCGCGGTGTAGTGCGGGCGCTGCACTTCCAGACGCCGCCTTATACCCAGGCCAAATTGGTGCGGGCGATCAAGGGTTCGGTTTTTGATGTCGTTGTAGATTTGCGGCGTCAATCGGCCTATTATAGAAGGCACGTCAGCGTGGTTTTAAGCGCCGACAACCGCAAAATGCTTTTTGTGCCTGAGGGATTTGCGCACGGCTATTGCTCTTTGGACGATTCCGAGGTGCTTTACAAGGTTTCCAACGTGTATGCGCCGGCCCAT
The DNA here is from genome assembly GCA_964393875.1 of uncultured bacterium. Classification (GTDB taxonomy): domain Bacteria; phylum Omnitrophota; class Omnitrophia; order Omnitrophales; family Aquincolibacteriaceae; genus JAHFHB01. The sequence goes on from CAYMUZ010000095.1 coordinate 2,519, forward strand.
GACGGTGGTATCTTATGGAATGATCCCGCCTTGGGGATTCAGTGGCCGGATCCGGGTGTCCCATATATCGTGGGGGAGAAAGACCAGAGATTGCCGAAGATTGCGGATTTGGACATCGTTTTTAAATTGTAAGGGCGGGGTTGGACCCGCCCTGAACCGATCGGCGATTCCACACGGGGCCGGTTTATCCACCCTAGGCGGAGAACAGGCCCCTACGAGTAAAGAAAAAGATTCTTTCGCAACAGATCTAAAAGAAAGAGGTCGGTCCCATGAACCCCAACGAACATGCGTTTAGTCTTGAACGAGCACAGCAGACATTTTTGCAGAAGGTGTATCAGTGGATGGCTGTCGGGCTTGCTGTCACGGCTTTCGTGGCCTACAGCGTGTCCGGGAACCTGGCGCTGCTGCGCGCGCTTTCCGGCGGAATGTTCCTCGTGCTGATGATCGCACAATTCGGCTTAGTCGCTTGGTTATCGGCGAGCATTTTCAGACTTTCAACCAGCGCTGCGCTGACCGGATTTTTGGTCTATTCCGGCTTGAATGGGCTGACGCTCTCGTTTATTTTTCTGGCCTATGCGCATGCGTCTATTGCAGCCACGTTTTTAATCACGGCGATTACCTTTATCAGTGTGAGCTGGTTTGGGGCAGTGACCAAAACAGATCTGTCGTCCATGCGCGGTTATTGTACGATGGGGGTGATCGGTCTTCTGGTGGCGAGTTTGGTGAATATGTGTTTGCGTTCGCCGGCGTTTGATTGGGTGATTTCCTATTTTGGCGTTGCTATTTTTATTGGGCTGACGGCCTACGATACCCAAAGGCTTAAGACGATGCAGGAGCGCGGCATGGCCAGCCAGCCGATGGCAATTTTTGGCGCGCTGATGCTGTATCTGGATTTCATTAACATGTTTCTCTTCCTACTTCGGTTGTTTGGAAGAAGAAAGTAAATTATTCAGCTCGAAAACTCAAGTTATTAAGTTGATATGATTGACGTTCGATCTCTCACCATGTTTTACGGCCCGTACGCAGCATTGAAAGATGTTTCCTTTCAGGTGCAAAGCGGCGAAATTCTTGGTCTGCTCGGTCCCAACGGAGCGGGTAAGACTACCGCCATGCGTATTCTCACTACCTATCTCTATCCCACGGCTGGCACGGCCACGCTCGGCGGTTTTGACATTCTCAAACAACCGCTTGAGGCAAGGCGTTCGACCGGTTACCTTCCCGAAACGGCACCTCTCTATCCGGACATGCGCGTGGATGATTATCTGGCGTTTGTGGGGCAGGCCCGCGGATTGTGCGGCAAGACGCTCGAAGGGCGGCTTGGGTGGGTGCGCGAAGCCTGCGACCTTTCGGGGGTGTGGAAGCATGCGATTGGGGAGCTTTCCAAAGGGTATCCCCAGCGCGTCGGTCTTGCCCAGGCGCTGATTC
>CAYMUZ010000096.1:0-6914 GCA_964393875.1 uncultured bacterium
TGGGCCGTGTTCTTTAAAAACCCCGACAGCATCAAAAAATAAGCACTTAGAACCATCGCCGCGCCCATAAGGCTCTGCAACCTGATTGAAAAAAAAGGAGACGCTCAAGCGCGAACAGCCCACGTTTCATTTTCGGCGATCACCGCCCCAACCGTCGCCCGCGTCTTTTCAGAACCAAGCCGATGACAAAAATCTCCGAAAAATTCATCCCCCACACGAGATTTTTGATATTCCACAAAGAGAGGTTCAAGCGTCGCCGCAAGATTTTTCTGTTCCACTTTTTCGGCAAGCAGATACACCAGACGATCACCGCGGCGGCTGCCGCCCACGTAGACATTGTAAGTTCCCACGGTCTTGCCGACGAATGCAATTTCGGCATTGTACGGCCGGGCACAGCCGTTCGGACAGCCGGTCATGCGTACAATGACCGATATCCCCAAAAGCCCCGCGGCCGCTAAGACAGACTCCAGATCATCCATCACCGCTGGCAAAGCACGCTCAGACTCTGCGATGGCTAAACCGCAGGTGGGCAGAGCAGGACAGGCCATTGAACTTTTGCGAATTTCAGAAAACTCTTCCGGCAAATGCACCCCATGACTTTTCAACAAATCTTCCAGAGGTTTTTTTTGATTCTCCAAAAGCCCCGCAAACAAAATATCCTGAGCGGGAGTCAAATAAATTCCCGGCGTAAACTTTTGACAAAGTTCACGCAGGGCCCTTTTCAGCTTAATCGCCCCAGAATCTTTAATGCGCCCATTTTCCACAAAAAGACCGAAGCACCAGGTCCCGCTGACCTCGCGCCGCCAACCGTGGTAAAAATCAATCGTCCGTAGTTTGATTTCATGCGGCGGAAGCGTCTTTTTTCCAAGACGTTTTTCGACTTCACTGCGAAACCAATCCAATCCACGCGCATCGAGCAGGTATTTCAAACGTGCGTTTTTTCGATCAGCACGATTGCCATAGTCGCGCTGCACCAATACAATCGCCTTTGAGATTTCCGCTAAATCTTCGGGCAGAGAAAAACACAGCGGCGTTGCCAGTCTCGGATAGGTCGTCTTGACTCCATGCGTCGTGCCAAACCCACCTCCGACCAAAATGTTAAATCCGGTCACACGGGCCCCTTCCACCTCCGGCACAATTCCGAGATCATGGGTGTACACGTCGACCGCATTGTCAAAAGGACCCGACATGCCAATTTTAAATTTACGCGGTAAATAAGTCGCCCCGTAAATCGGATCAGACTCCGGCTGTTCGGCAAAATCAACTCTCTCACCATTCAGCCAAATCTCGTGATACACCCCGCTCTTGGAAAGAAATTGATCGGAAAGAATACGCGCATAGCGATGAATATCAACCTGCCAGGGTTCCAGAGACGGCGCGGGCGAAGCCATCACATTGCGCACGATGTCTCCACAGGCGCCTGAAGTCGTGATGAGCTTTTCATTCACACTGCGAATGACCCTTTTGACATTTTTTTTCAACACGCCATGAAACTGAAAACCCTGGCGCGTCGTGATACGAAGTGTTCCGTTCCCATATTGATCTGAAAGAGCATCATGAATAAGGTACTGCTCGGCCGTCAAAACACCTCCCGGAATCTTGGATCGCACCATCATGCTGTAGGCGGGTTCTTTTTTTTCCTTGAGCAGTGCCTGGCGTAAATCGCGGTCATCCTGCTGATAGGTGCCGTGAAATTTTAAAAGGTAGGTCTCGTCACTTGTGAAATGGGAGCTCTCACTTGCAAGGCTTTCCTGAAGGGTGCCCCGCAAATAGCGGCTGTTTTGCTTCGTCTTTTCGAGAGGAGAAATTTTGTCAGACATGTGGGGCATTCTAGCAGATTTTTCGGAAATGGCCAAACGCGCGAAAGGAGGATCTAGTATTAAATGTCGGTAAGGGTCAGAGTCAGTTGGCGTGCATAAGTTCCCGACTGAAGAACTTCACGAGCCTGGGCCCGATAGGTCACGGGAAGAACGCCATCAAGAAGACGGCCATCCCCACTGGAGTTTTTCTTGGCCGCAAGCACCGTTTGAGAGGATCGCAGGAGGACAGGACCGGCCGCGATCGCACCAAGCTCCGTGTTCCCGCTCTGCTTTTGATAGCCCCCCACCACGGCTTTAAAATCTATTCCAGGAATTTCATCGTCCAACTGTGCGGTCACGGCCGCAGACCCATCCGGCTGGCTCATGCCATTGGCTTTCACCGTATAGGTTACGGTCAGATCATTTGTCTGAGCGCCGCCCACATTATCAGAAAATGCTAGATCAATGGCACTTTGCGACCCAGCCAGACTTAAAGAGGAAGGCACCCGAATGGTTACGCCCTGAGACGCACTTTGAATAGAGGCTTGTACCGGAAGAGCAAAAGAAAAAACACCCATCAGCATACAGGAGACGGTTAATTTGAAAGCGTTAAAGTTTGTTCTTTCCATGTCTAAAAAAATTATAGCGTAGTCAATCGGCGCCTGCAAATAATTCCTCAAAAAATAACATCTTTGACATTTTTCGGACCCTCTTTTTAAAGCGTGAAAGAAACTCTTTTTAGGCTGTGCGCAGGCATAAAAAAAACCAACCGCTCCGCACCAAAATAGGCGCGAAACGGTTGGGTGGGGTAAATCACTTACAAAAATTAGCGGGTCGTCAAAGTCACAAACAGGAAATGAATTTGATCTCCTGAAGACATGTCGGCGGTCGCGGCCGCTTTGTATGTCACAGGCATTGTTCCCTTCAAAAGCTTGCCGTCACTGCCGGACACGGTGTTTGCTTTTTTGGCAATCGCAGTGTTCGTGTCTTTAATTTTGACATAACTGGCCGAAATAGGTGCCAGCTCGGTATTGCCTGACTGTTTGCTATAGCTGCCAACCTGAGCCTTGAGATCGACGCGATCGTAGAGGAAATCAAGGTTCGCATTAATGGCAGTATCCCCGTCGGCCTGCCCCATATCATTGGAGTTGACGCTATAGACAACGGTCTTGGTGTCTGTTTCTGATCCGGACACCCAATCGCTGAACGTCAGCGTAAATGCTGTGGTATCCGCTGCAATACTAAGCACTTCCGGTACTCGCACTGTCACCTGATGCCCGACTGTCTGGAAATTTGCACTGGCGATTGATGCTCCGCTTACGCAGAGAAGGCCGCAAAGCATCAGCGCCTCAATTTGTTTTTTAATGGTTTTCATGGTAGCCCCCACCTTCACTGAATTCTTCCGATAAATACTTTTTAAATATTAACCAGAAGTATTCAAATCCTACCCGATCAAATGCCGGCTGTCAAGAGGCTATTTAAATATATTTATAAACTATTTATCTATATTATTTATATGCGCAACTTGTTATAAACAATATACTTATATTATTAAATCCGCGCCACTAAAACATCGTCCCTTCGGGGAAAGGTCGGGTAGTCAAGACCTGTCCCCGAAGAAAAATACGTGTCTGGTAAAAAACGAACGGGTGGATTACTTGGTGACGAGGTAGTCGCCGATGGCGAGGTACTTAAGACCGCTGCTGCGGAACATCTGCAAAGCATCAGTGGGAGAACAGACCATAGGCTCCCCTCGACGATTGAGGGAGGTGTTGATCAACACGGGGACGCCGGAGAGTTTGAAGAATTTTTCGATAAGCTCGTAATAAAGAGGATTGGCTTCGCGCGTCACAAACTGGGGGCGCGCCGTTTTATCGACATGAACCACTTCGGGAATGCGTTCGCGCCATTCGGGGCGCACGGTAAAACAAAAGGTCATAAAGGGCGAATCGTGGGATGTCTCAAGAATCGAAGGTCCGTGTTCAGCCAGAATGGACGGACAAAAGGGCCGCCACTTCTCACGAAATTTAATGATTTCATTGATACGGTCAGCCGTTCCCGACACTACGGGGTTGCCAAGAATGCTGCGATTACCGAGCGCACGCGGCCCCCACTCCATGCGCCCCTGAAACCACGCCACCACCTCTCCTTTGTGCAAAAGACGGCTGGCGGTTTCTGTGATGCTTTTTTCACGGGTCAGCCCATGCCCGCTATCGGCAAAAACACGCTCAATTTCCCGCTCCGAAAATTGCGGCCCCCAGTAAGCGTGAGTCATCGGTTCGATGCGCTCCCCCACCGCGTGGGCTGTGATGGCAGCCGCACCCAGTGAAAGTCCGGCGTCACTTGAGGCGGGCTGAACCCATAGTTCTTTCACCAGCGGATGCTCGATCAATTTCTGGTTGAGTTTCACGTTCAGCGCGCAGCCGCCTGAAAAACAAAGCCGACCCCCTGATTTTTTAAGCGCCTCACTCAGATAATCCTCGACGAGAGTCAGCGACACATCTTCGAATTTTTTTTGAACGGCCGCAGCAATGTGGATGTAGGGTTCGAGCAAATCATCGTTATCGCGCGGCGGGCCAAAACGATCGACCATTTTGCGCGAGAACCACTTATCCACATGCCAGCGGGCACGGCGCACCGCATAAATGTAATCGTCATTCACGCGATAGTTTCGATTTTTATAACTTACGAGGTCATCCAGGTTATAGCGGGAAGCGTCCCCAAACGGCGCCATGCCCATGACCTTGTACTCGCCGTCGTCGTGTTCAAACCCAAGATAATCCGTCATCGTCGCATAAAAAAAGCCGAGGCTATCGGGGACGATAAACTCTTTAAAAACAGTCACCTTTCCGGTGCCATCGAATGCACCAAGCATTGTCGCCGTGAACTCTCCGGAGCCATCCATCGTCAGAAATGCCGCGTCTGGGAAACCGGAAAAATAAAACGACGACGCGGCGTGCGCAATGTGATGTTCCACGGAATGAATTTGGACGCGCGCGCAATCAATGCCTGCCTTGCGTAGAATATCCGCAGTGCGTTCATCCCAATTTTTTTTGCGCGGGCCCGCCTTGACGATGGCTTTCAGCGCGTGGCCGGGACGTGCCCTAAGCGCACGAAAAAAATACGGCCATTTGTGCCGGTCATAAGCCGCAGTGGATGTGCCGTGAGCTACGGCGTGGATGTCGGAAGGTTTAAGGCCGGCCTCATTGAGGCAGTACTGGATGGCCTGCAGAGGATACTCGCCCACCGCATGCTTTCTGCGGTTCAATCGTTCTTCTTCCACGGCAGCCACGAGACGGCCGTCCACCAAAATGCAGGCCGAAGGATCGTGATGTGGATTGCCAATGCCAAGGATGTTCATAAAAATTCCAAGGTTTTTTTTTAAATGGGTCGAAGTGCGGCATTATAGAAGAACAGACGAAAAAAGGGGACAGGTTTTACCCGCGCCTTGTGCGCGGGTACTGTGTGCTCCGATGCCAGGGAAGCATCGGTAAGCAGCTAGTACCCGCACTAGCGGTTTCTTTTTTTCCGCAGCGGAAAAGAAAGGTCCCGTTTCTGGTACGGTCCCTCAGAGATCGTCAGCCTTTGTTCAGAAGGGCCAAGCAGAACATATCCTTTAGGAAGTTTATGGGCAAAAAGTTGGGTAATGCATTCTCCGGCCGGAAGATTCGAAACGGCAAAACGACCGGTTCTGCCACTCGCCACTGTTTTGCCGCACACGTCTACCGCAGCGCCCGCCAAACCGGGTTCATCGGGTTCGCGGCTGCCGTTTTGATTTAAATCTTCAAACACCGTTCCGCTTATTTCGCGAACGGCCTGCAAAATTACGTTGAAATGCAACACGTCGCCAGCCGCGCCATCAAACGCCTTTTCAATGGCCGTCTGTGTACGATAGCCGGACGGAATACTTTCAAAGGCCACTCTAATTTTGTTGGAGCCGGGTGCCACATGAAGCATGGCGTATTCACCGCCTGCAGGGGCACTCAGCGCCGTCTGCCCCGTGGTTAAGACAAGGCGAACACCCGGTACCGGCTTGTCCTCGGCCGAATCAAAAAGACCGTTTCCGTTCAAATCCGTAAAGACACGGCCCTTGATTTCAAATTGAGACGACATTCCAAAATCTAGAGACTTGTGCGACTCGGAGCTAACCTCGATCATTTGCCAGGTCGGTGTTGTATAGTAAAATCCTTCGGGCAAATTCGACGAAACCGAAATTTTGACGCGGCCTTCGCGCGTTTTAAGACGAAAGAGACCGTTACTGTCTGTTTCTGAGCGGGTTCCGTCCGGCGCCGACACAGTGTACCCAGGCATTCCCGGCTCTTCGGGATCACGAAGGCCGTTGCCATTTCGGTCTTCAAAGACATAGCCCTCCACCACGCCCTTTCGCGCCAGGGCAAAACCGGTATTGATCAGCATACGCATACCCGTCATGAGCGAAAATTCGGCACGGTCCGGAGAGCCGACCGTCGAACGAGTGAGGACAATGCGCGAATCTACAAAAATCTCGCTTTCAGATCGCACCGGCACGGTCACACCCGCATGCGCTTCGAGCCGATCTTCATTTAAAAAGGGCTGATGGATTCTGGAATAAGTCGCATCTTCGTTTGTGTAGCGCACATCGCTTTGAACTCTGAGCGGAATTTTTTTAAAGCCATGGCTCCATCCGGTGCTAAGTGTGAGCTGTCCGGGATGGGTCGTACGTGAAGGCGGCGTGGCCAGGTCCTCCTCCTTGAGCTGATTCCAAAGGTACTTGGCGCTCATCCACACACCCCCACGCCCGTTGAGCGCCACACTGGCACCCGCCTCGTAGCGCGTGGAGTTAAAACCCGGCGTGTTATTGGCCTTGCGATACGATTCAGCGGCCGAAAGCAGCCCCACCCGCACACGCGAAAGAAGCCGGTTGTTCATGGGGAAGTCCCGCCATAAATTTTGAGTCCCGCGGCGTTGAGTGAATGGAAACGAGGAGGCCTGCTGATTCAAAAAATAAACAGACGTTTCGCTGGTGAGATGAAGCGGCAGTTTTACCGTAGCACTGCCGCGCTGAAACTTCACGGAATCGCGCGGACGGTCCGGATTCACTGAGAAGTGATTGCGCGTCCAACCGGCATCCCCGCG
>CAYMUZ010000097.1:0-6177 GCA_964393875.1 uncultured bacterium
GTCGAAAGAGCTTGAGGAGAGAATGAGTCTTTCTGCGGGGAAGCAGTTGAATATTCCTGTCGTGGCATTGCGGTATGGCGTGACTTATGGGCCCCGTCAATCCCTATTTAATCCGTATACGGGGGTTGCCTCTATTTTCTCTACAAGAATCCTGAATCAATTATCGCCATTGTTGTATGAAGACGGTAATCAAACGCGCGATTTTGTTTATGTTCGGGATGTGGCGGAAGCAAACCTATTTGTGATGGAAAATTCAGCGGCTGGCAATGACGTCTTTAATGTCGCGACGGGTCACCCTACATCGATTTTTGATTTTGCGGCGGAACTCATTCGTCTCTACGGAAAAACGGTTCAAGCCGAAGTCTCCGGACAGTTTCGATGGGGAGACGTCCGGCATATTGTGCTCAATCCGGAGAAATTGAAGAGATTAGGATTTAGGGCGCAAACCCCTCTGCGGGAGGGACTGGGTCATTTTGCGGCCTGGATCCAGGCCCAGGGACCGGTGCAGGAGTTCTTCTCAAAGGCGTATGATCATTTGAAGCAGCATCGGCTTATTTACGAGTAGCGGTTCTGTTTTTGGAAGCGCTTTCCGGCTTAAAAGATCTTGACAGATAAATGGAGGTAGGGTTGTATATGGCTCCTATGGATAAATCGGCGACGACAGTGAAAACGATTGCATTTAACAAACCCTATATGACGGGCCGGGAACTGTCCTACATTGCCCAGGCTCATCAGCGGCTTCACTTGTCTGGCAACGGGTATTTCACCAAGGCTTGTCACGCATGGCTGGAAAAGACTTTGAAAGCCCCTAAAGTTCTGCTGTCGCATTCGGGTACCGCGGCTCTTGAAATGGCTGCTATTTTGGCGGGTATTCAGCCGGGGGATGAAGTGATCATGCCTTCCTATACCTTTGTATCTACTGCCAATGCGTTTGTGATGAGGGGCGCGGTGCCTGTTTTTGTGGATATCCGGCTCGACACACTGAATTTAGATGAAAGCCTTATTGAGGCGGCGGTGACACCGCGGACCAAAGCGATTGTTCCAGTACATTATGCGGGAGTGGCTTGCGACATGGACGTGATTCTTGATATTTCTCGGCGGCATCGCCTCTGGGTGATTGAAGATGCCGCCCACGGAGTTTTAGCCAGCGCTCGCGGCAGACAACTGGGAAGTTTCGGGCACTTGGCGGCGCTCAGTTTTCACGAAACAAAAAATATTATCTGCGGGGAGGGCGGTGCACTGGCCATTAACGATCCGGCTCTACTGGATCGCGCGAGCGTGATTTGGGAAAAGGGGACCAACCGTGAGGCCTTTCTTCACGGCCGGGTGGATAAATATAGCTGGGTGGATATCGGATCTTCTTTTCTCCCCAATGAATTGACGGCAGCGTTCCTATTTGCTCAGATGGAATCTGCCGAAGACATTACCCAGAGACGCAGAAAAATATGGGATGCTTACCACCACTTTTTTACTAATCGCGCTGAACGCTTTGGCGTGACACTTCCGAAAGTCGCCGAGGACTGCGTGCACAATGGTCATATGTACTATCTTCTCTTTGCCGAGCCCAAAAAATGCCGCGAATTTATGGGGCAGATGAAACACAGAGGCATTGAAGTTGTCTCCCACTATGTGCCTCTGCATTCCGCCCCTGCGGGTCTTCGGTACGGGCGAGCTCACGGAAATTTGAAAAATACTGACTATGTTGCGGAAAGAATTGTTCGACTGCCTCTTTGGATCGGGCTTGAAGAGATCTGGGACGATCTGTTGGAACCTATGATCAGTGTTCTGGAGAGTTTATGAGCAAGGATCCCAGTGGGCGTAGTGGAGATTGCCGCACAAAAGAGCCTTTGTGTCTGAAAAGCTGAAAGATAAAGTTTGGGTTATCCATCCTTACGGATTAGCGGTTTATCCGCTTTTGGCGCTCTACACTCATAACCGCGATCAGGTGGAACTTCAAGAAATAGGCGTTTACCTTTTGGGAGCTTATTTCCTTGCGGCTGTTCTGAAGAGCTTCTTACAAATCGTTCTCAAAGAGCCTTGTCGTGCAGGGTTCATCACCTCCTACTTTTTCTTAGCTTTTTTCTCATTCGGGCATTTTTACGAGCTCTTTTACGATTTGAAAATTCATGCGGGAACATGGGTTTTTGGGCCCAGCGCAGCCACGTACTTGCTTTATTTTTTTTTGACATTGGGGGTGAGTTTTCTTGTTCGGAAAATGTCCGCCAATTTCTTCCGCTACATCACCCTTTTTTTAAACCCCTTTTCCACGGGGCTGCTTCTGCTGTGTCTGCTGCCGCTGGCTGGCAGCGCCTTCTTAGGGGGGCGGTTCGTCCGCGAAACACCCGCGGGTTCAGTTTCCTCCACCCTTCTTACAGGAACTAATTCTCCCGATATTTATTATCTGGTGCTGGATGCCTATTCCCGGCAAGACCGGCTGCAGGCCGATCTTGGGTTTGACAATGGGCCCTTTTTGGAGAGCTTGAAAGCCAAAGGTTTTTTTATTGATTCGCAAAGCCGCTCCAACTATGCGCAGACGTACCTGTCTTTGAGTTCTATTTTAAACATGGAATATCTCGAGAAGGTGGCTAAGGAGGCGGGAATCGAATCGAGCAGCATGCGCCCCTTGCGTAATCGTATCGTTCGCAACAAAGTCTTTGCAGCTCTGAAAAATTTCGGGTATCAAACTGTCGTTTTTGACTCAGGTTATGCGGGAACCGAGCAAATGAAAGTGGATCGCCATGTAAGGTTCGCTCAGGGATTGAGTGAATTCCAAAATGAGATTTTGAACCTCACGCCGATTCCTTCCCTGGTTCGTTTTTTTGGCCACAATGGAGGGTTGCAGTATGAGCGGCACCGCGAGAATACCCGTTATGTTTTTGATCATTTTGCGGAGACCGTATCGTTGAAATCCCCCAAGATTATTTTTACGCATATTTTGATGCCGCATCCGCCGTTTGTTTTTGGTGAGAACGGAGAGCCGATCACTCCCGCGGGAATTTTTTCTACAGGCATGCCTGAAATGGGGCGTGAAAACATTGAAAAACACAATCATCAGCTTCGTTATTTAAACCGCAGGGTTTTAGAAATGGTGAATGTCATTCTTGCGAAATCGGTTACGCCGCCGATTATCATTTTGCAATCTGATCACGGCCTTAAATCAAGATTGGATATTCATGCCCCGCAGCATTCTGATGAAGAACTCCGGAATGGTTTTTATAATTTGGGCGCCTACTATTTTCCTGGGGAAGGCCGGAAAAAGCTTTACGATGGGATGACACCCGTCAATCTTTTTCGCGTCATCCTCAGCCATTACTTTCAGGAACCGTATCCGCTTCTTGCAGATAAGAGTTTGTTTTCAACCTCGGAGCGGCCGTACGCTTTCGACGATGTGACGCAACGAATCACTGCGGCGAAAAGCCCAATGCAGAATTAGCAGTACTGTTTCCATCCTATCGACCGGAAGAGTCTTCTAAACATGACGACCCTTTTTCAGACAAACAACTCAGGAGCGCCTCGTAAGGGGCACTTGACTTTTCGAGTGGTGAACAATTCAGCCGCCGTCATGTTGAGTCAGGTGGTGTATCGGTTACTGGCATTTTTGACCGGTATTTTGATCATTCGCGCGCTGCCCAGCGAAGCCTACGGGCAATACAGCTTCATTTATGTTTATTTGTCCTTTTTTGAAATCTTTGTGCAATTTGGGCTCAATTCCGTTTTGACCCGGTTGGTTGCGCAGGATGAAGTTTTGGCTCCAAGAATCCTTGGGAATGCGGTCCTGCTGCGGATTTTTCTTTGTGGGGTTGTTTTGCCGATTGCCTATATTCTGATCGGCTTTCTGCATTATCCCCTGAGTGTCCGCCAGGGTGTCTATCTGGCGAGTTTCCAGCTTTTTTTAGCGGTTCGAACCGTTTACGATGTCATTTTTCAGGCCTCTCTTCGGATGAGCTATTCGGCCGTTTGGCATTGTCTGAAAGGCCTGCTTCAGTTGATTTTTGTAGCCCTCGTAAGTTTTTGGAAGCCCTCTCTGATGATGTTTGTCCTCGCTTCGCTGGCAAGCGGGTATGTGGGATTTCTGGCCTATGCGGTCTATTCCAAAAGATTTATGCGGCTTGATTTCAGACTCGATTCGGCTTTGCTTAAAAAACTGGCCCGAGAGTCTTTCCCTCTGCTGCTTTCGGGTTGTCTCACACTGCTTTATTTTCGGGCGGATGTTTTTATGCTGTCTAAGATGAAAGGTTTCTTGGAGGTTGGTTATTATAGCGTTGCGGTGAGGCTTTCTGAATCGTTGGATTTTTTCCCTGCGGCGGTGCTTGTTTCTATTTTTCCTGTGCTGGCGCGCACTTTTAAGGAAAATCGCCTTGATTTTGAGCGCACAGTCCGCAAGGGATTTAATGTGATGCTTCTGGCCAGTTTGCCGATGTTGGTGGGCGGTAGTCTGGCGGCTAGAGACCTCATCGTGCTTCTTTTTGGCAATAAGTACTTGCCGGCGATCGCGACTTTCACCCTTTTGCTGTGGTATACGGTTTTTGGCTATTTGGGACAACTTTTGGCAAATATTCTGATAGCCTGCGGCAAACAGGCCGTGGATGCTTGGATCTCCTTTTTTCTTGTGCTCATCAACATTGGATTGAATTTCATCTTGATTCCCGCTCTTGGTTTTAACGGAGCAGCGGTATCGACCGTTGTTGTGCAAGTGGTGAACGTGGTCGCCGTTATGACCTACGGAGCTTGTCACCGTGATATTCGCATGCCTATTCCATGGAAAGACATTGCTGCAGCCATCATGATGAATCTTTTCTTTCTGGCGCTGCTAACGGGACTGCGCCTGTGGGTGTCCTTACCGGTGTTTGTTTTTATTCCGTTGGGTGCACTGATTTATGCCGCATTGCTTCTGATTTTCGGTTTCCTGAAGGTTCAGGGCATTTTAAACTATCTAGACCATTTGAGATCCAGCTCCTCATGACTGAGACTTTTCAAGAAAACGCGGAAACAAAAAATCGAATCCGAGCGAAATACTGGCGCCAGCTTTATGCCGAATTTTTAAAGGATGCAAATAGAAATCATTTCCGGGAGGTGAGAGCGGTTTGTTACCAGCCCTGGCCGCTTTTATTCAATCGGATTATGTTTTTTTTTGAGTATGCTTCGGCCGACTGGATCATCAAAAAATTCCATCTCGACTTCAAGGCAAAAACGGTTCTCGATGTGGGCTGTGGCCCGGGCCGCTGGTGTGATTATTTTTCAGCGTACGGCGCCCGGGTGATTGGCGCGGATCTGGTTCCAGAATTGCTTGCAGACAATCAGAAAAGCCATTCCTCATGCTCTTTTGTGACGATGAGCGTCGCTCATTTGGCCTTCCAAGCTTGTACGGCAGATTTTATCAACGCAGCTATTGTGCTGGAGTATGTGCCGAATGCTAGAAAAGCCGATGTGGTTAAAGAATTCTTTCGCGTGTTGCGCCCCGGAGGTTACGCCTTTATTCTGGATCCCGTTGCAGGCGTGGATTATCAAGAGGGGGAGGGATCCTCTTTGATGAAGCCGTCAGAGTGGCAGGAATTGTTTCTCCGGCATGGTTTTGACATCCGGGTTCAAAGACCGCTCCATGCCTATCCGTTGACGCGGCCTTATAAAGCGCTTACGGCGTGGATGGCGGGGGTCATCAAATGGCTTACAATACCTAAAAAATGCACTGAGAGGGAAACGAGTCCCGCAAGATTTGGCAAAGTCCCCGTGGCTGCGCTTAAAAAAAGGCATCTTTTTTATCATGCCGTAGATCAAATGATTTTAAGAGTCATTGCCTGCCTTTCGTTCCCTTTGGAATTTTTGTGCCTGGCCTTGAGATGGAAATGCAGCCATCAAATGTTCCTGATCCAGAAGAGGAGCGCTTCTCAAAGCGTGGAGGAGCGGGGCGTTATGGGGGAGGCCGTCTGTCGGAAATGAAAAGGATTAAAGGCTGTTCTCTTGAAAATTAGGGTTGTTTTTAGCTTATTTCTAGCTAGAATAAGGCTTCATAGGGATGGGTTATCCCGTAAAAATGCCCGTATTTAAGTCCATAGGAGAATCTAAACGATGATTGTTGTGACGGGTGGGGCCGGTTTTATAGGCAGTTGCTTGGTTTGGAAGCTCAATACCCTTGGGCGGACCGATATTCTTGTGGTGGATGAGCTCGGAGACACTCCC
>CAYMUZ010000098.1:0-8932 GCA_964393875.1 uncultured bacterium
GAATTGCCCAAGATCAAATGTCATGAGGCACTAGAGAATTTTCTAAAAGAAGTATTTAAAGCGGGCGGCTGAAATTCGTGAGTCTAACTAAAGGAGTTGTCATGTCACAGCGGGTTTTGTCTTTTCACTACGTACTTACCAACAAAAACGGCGAAGTGCTTGATTCTTCACGCGAGGCCGAGCCTTTTCCGGTGATGGAAGGCCATCAACAAATCCTCCAGGACCTGGAGACAGAACTTTTTAAAATGAAAGTGGGTGATAGAAGGGCCGTGCATTTAACGGCGGAGAGAGCCTACGGGGTGATGAATGAAAAGCTTAAGGTCAAAGTCAATCGCAGCAAACTGCCAAAAGGCAATTTGGAAATAGGTTCACAGTTTCAGGGGGGCAATGGGGCGGCGCAGTTGCTTTTTACGGTCATCAAAATAGAAGGGGAAGAGGTCTATCTTGATGGGAATCATCCTTTAGCGGGTCAGGATCTTACCTTTGAAGTTGAGGTGATGGCGATGCGTGAAGCCACTGCCGAAGAATTACAGCATGGCCATGCGCATGCCGGCGATGGACATCACCACCACTGAGAGAGGTGACGCCATGAATGAAAAGGCCATTTTTGCCGGGGGATGTTTCTGGTGTACAGAGTCGTCGCTGCGAAAAATCCCTGGCGTGATCGAAGTTGTTTCCGGGTATACAGGAGGGCCGCCCTCGAGCGCAAACTACGAAGACGTTTGCGGCGGTGCCTCGGGGCATGTCGAGGCGATTGAAATTGCGTATGATTCCCAGAAGGTTTCTTTCGAGGCGTTGCTCGACGCCTTCTGGCGCGAAATCGATCCGACCGATGCAGCAGGGCAGTTTGCCGACCGGGGTGCGCAATATGAAGCCATAATTTTTTATTTGAATGAGCCGCAAAAGGCCGCGGCAGAAGCCTCCAAGGAGCGTCTTGCGAAGTCAGGCCGCTTCGCCCGCCCGATTGTGACCCGAATTATGCCCGCGCTTCCCTTCTATTCCGCCGAAGACTATCACCAGAATTATGCCGGTAAAAATTCGACGCATTATAAACAGTATCGTTACGGTTCTGGCCGCGAATCTTTTCTTAAAAGAGTGTGGTGTGAGAAGTAATGCGAAGCTGCAAAATTGAAAGCAATTAGCGGCTATGCCAGACGATGATCCCAAAGACTGGGAGCCCATCGAGGAAGAGACGCTTCCTGAACGTTTAAGCAGGAAATGGGAAGAACAAGAATCTCTTGGCCCTCAGACCATTTCCTGTCCGGTCTGCGCACAGCCCATTCCTACCGAGAGCGCGACCTGCCTTTTCTGCAGCGCATTGATTGGCCATGATTCGGGCTTGCTGGGAAAAATTCTTTTATGGCTGAAAAGCATTTTTAAATAACCCAACACGTGTGTGCCAAGTTAACAAGATCAAGGAGCTCTTTAAAGACCTTTGTCATTTCAAAGTTTCCGAGGGCGCTTTAGCGTATCAGCCAGTGGCTTCAAAACGCTGCTAAACGATTACCTAAAAACACCCGTCACATTCCCGCCAATCATACGACCCTGGCGATCAAAATCAAGTCGTGTGTTTTGGCGTTCATCTGCATTTTCAAGCCACTGCGTTTTGACCGTTCCATCGTCATAGTAGTCATAGGACAAAGCTTTGAACGCATCCACCTTGCCATAGCCATAGTAATCGTCGCGGCCTAAATCGCCCAAATCCAGTGATGAATATTGCAGACGCCGCATGGCATCGGCGTGTGTCAGCACCTGGGGCGCTGTCCCTGTCGGCGTCAGCCAGGCTTTCATTTGCGCGGCCATCAGGCCGATAATGCCGGAGACAATCGGTGCGGCAAAGGAGGTGCCTTCATCCCTGCCGTAACCCGTTGTGAGCAAATGGTCTGAAGTGCTTGACAGAACGCTCGAAACGATTCCAACTCCTGGTGCCATAAAATCAAGGGTGCTCCCGTAAGTTGAAAAATCGGCCCGAAGATTGTTTCTAGTGAGGGCTCCAACAGTAATGACCTTGTCAAGGGCGCCTGGGGCCTCTTCCGTCGAAGAGAAATTGTTGCCCGACGATGCTACGATGATGCTGCCAAGCGAGACCGCGTAGTCTATGGCCGCCTGAAGACGGTTTTTCCATTCAAGCGTCAGTGCTGATAATGGACGTCCCAGTGACATGTTAATGACCTTGGCACCCATGCGGGCAGCATAAAGGATGCTTCTAACTATTTCCACGTCATCAATTGCACGAATGGCGCTAAACACGCGCACGGGAAGGATTTTGCTTTTTGGCGCAATGCCGCTAGCCCCTTCGTTGTTATCAGCTTCAGCTGCAATGATACCAGCTACACGGGTTCCATGGCTGCTACCAGTCGCTAGATTTGCATCGTTATCATTATCGCCAAAATCCCAGCCATGCACGTCATCGGTAAAATCAATTCCTCGAAGGTCATTCGAAACATTCGCAACGTCACAGTTTGCAGGGGTGTCATAATCCAGGCACTGAAAATTGCCATCTTCATTAACACCATTGTTGGTATTGTCTGCGGTATTTGTGAAGATCTGCCCAATCAAATCGGGATGGGTCAAATCAACCCCGCTGTCAATCACGGCCACAGTGACACCCATGCCTCTCGAGAGATTCCAGGCGCGGAAGGTGTTGACGCTGTCAAGCCAATAGGCCTGGTTGGCCTGTGATCCGATTAATGGATCATTCGGCCGATTGACTACGGCAGCATCAATACTAAGGGTGACTGTTGCGCTCACAGTTTCATGACCATCATTTGCGGTGACCTGGATCATCGCATTTGAAACCAGATAGCCGGCGTTGGGAATGTAGGTGAGCTGATTCCCAATCTGAGTGAAGCTGCCGTTCCTAAGCAGACTCGCTGGTGCTGAATAGGTGTATGTCATGGTTTCTCCATCGGCATCCGCAGCAGCCCCAAGAATCATGGTTTTTCTAACACCTTCACGGCCACTAAGGTTCTGAGCAATCGCCGCAGGCGGCGTATTTATTAAAAAACTCATCGGGGTACTGAATGAGCCTGATTTGAAACCGTTAAAAGCCTGCACCATAACCCGGTAAGCGCCGCCAGCTAAATCAACTGCCGGAGTCCAGGAGTTGGTTCTTACATGGAGGTCTTCGAGAACCACGGTGTTGTCGGCTCGCAAAACCTGTAAGTGATACTCTGAAGCATTCGCCACGGCGCTCCACGTGAAAGTGGGCGTGTGATCCGTCAATCGTTCAGTGCCCAGTGATGCCACCACAGGTGTTGCTGGCATCGGGACCTGGATCTCAAACGAGGCGGCCGGGGTATAAGCACTTTCACCTGTATTATTTCGTGCACGCACTCTAAATGAGTAACTCCCTTCCGTGGGCAAATCTGTGGGCACACGCAGCGCCAGAGAAGTCCCCTGCGGAGCGGGAGCCATATTCACCGTGCGTGTGAAAGGCCGGCCCCCAGCTGGAGTCACCTCAACGTCATAAGAACGCGCGCCATCGACAGGATTCCAGGTCAGGGTTGTGTCATAGCCAGAGACCACTCCGCTAGGCCCAGTGACCACGGGAACGGTTGGGGTTGTCTCTGAAATGGTTAAAACGGCATAAGGGCTTGGCTCGCTCTCTCCCGCCGTGTTCGAGGACGTGACAACCACTCGGTAAATGCCGGGCTCTAAAGCATTTTGAAATTGATAACTATTGCCGGAAAGCATCGCAACGTCATTGCCAGGAAACGCTCTGAAGATTCCAGCGGCATCTTTCTTTGTCAGCGTCAAGTGATAGTTCTGCTCTCCTTCGACCCGTTTCCATGTAAAAATAGGCCGCATTTGGGTCGTTTGACCACGCGGTTGGGGCGTGGTGGGTGCCGCAGGCTTTGTATCAAGTACATTAAATCTAAAAGCTGGTCCCCACGCGGGTGTTCCTGTCGTGAGATTATTTTTTGCGCGGATCTGTACGGTGTAATTTCCGCCAAAAAGCTGTTCGTCAAAAGCCAGCGTATAAGAAACCTGGGTAAGATTATTTTTGCTAACCTTGATATTGCCAGCGCTATCGACGATTTGTAAATCATACGCCGAGGCCTGCGCCAAAGATCCGAAAGTAATTGTCGGCGTATGGTCGAGAACAGCGGCTTGACTACTAAGAGTCGTCGTGCTCACACTGGTCACGCGAGGCAGTTCCGCAATCGCAGCATCGCGCACCTGGAAAAATACATTCGAATTGGCATCGAGAGCTCTGACTTCCGGACCCACCTCATTTTTGGCAAACAGCCGAATACGGTAGAGACCTGTCGGTAAAGCAGTGGTAGGAATATACCGATTGGTGTAAACAGACATATCATCGATCTTAAAGGCCGTTCCGTAGAGTCCCCCAGTAACGACACTCTCAATGATAATGTGGTAAGAAGCCGCTTCCGGAGATTCCGTCCAGGTGATTTCAGGCATATGATTGTAGACGATTCCGCTGGCATGCGGTTGTATGCCGGTGGGCGGGGTTGGTGCAATGCCACCAGAAATAATAGAAGTATGGTATGTCACTGGCGGTGTCGCGTTAGGATTGGCCATGGCACCAGAGCAAGTTGTTTCATCGGTCGCCGATGCGCATGCTCTGATCGCAAAAGAATAAGTCCCTGGTTCTAGCGGGGGTAGCGTCAAGCTGTTGCTGTTGCCGGCCGCACGGTTTCTGGGCTCCACGTTGACAAGGCTGACACTGCCATCAGCGGCTGTAACTCTTTTTTTTACAATGATATCGTAATGATCCACCGTGCCAGTTGGAGTGGTCCACTGAAGCGTTGGGCTGCGATCGGTCAGTTGCGGACTGGGTTTGCTTAGGGTCGGCATTCCAGGTCTGGTTTGTCCCGCTACTGGCTGGGGGCCACTGCTTTGGGTGGGCACCGTAGCAGCGCTCAGCGTGATACCCATGAGAAAATCATTGGAATTTTCTGGCCGTGCGGCAACCATGTTATTGATCGTATTGGTTGCGTTCGGAGTGGTCACAGCGGCCGGAACAGGCAGTGCCGAAGGCCCCACCGGCGCTAATTCAGCGTAAACAGGCGCACCCGTTTCAAAAATTTGTGCGATCAGAAAGAAGACCAAAAGAGCAGCGGCTGTGCCTTTATTTGCATTTCGTTCTGTTTTGCTTTGCATCGTTTTCATTTTTTTATCCCCCTGTTTTTTTATGCTGTTTTGCTGTCCGTAAGCAAACCGTAGCACCCGGAAGTTGAGGGAACAAGCCATCCGAACCAAATACTCTTGCGTTTTAGTCCTTGTAATATTGTAATTTTCGATTGATGGGGAAGAGCTGTTTGTGGATGCGTTTGAACACGGATAAAACGAATTGCTAGACCTGAATTTTTAAAATCCAGGGAACTTTTCTGAGGGGTGTGACTATCTTCAAAAATCTTTAAACAACACACGTTAGGACTTCAACAAGCCACTGTGAGAAGTGTTTCTAAAACAATTGCGGAAGTTGAGGAATGGAAGGGGAATTGTGTGTTGGATACCGTTGGACAAATTCTTGCTTGGATAAAATCCAGGCACGATTTTTCAGTAAAACGTCTTCGATCTGGGCGCCACTTTGGCGGTAAGCCTGAATCAAAAGATTGAGCTAAGCGAGCATTTAATTTCACGCTTAACTTGCTTCCTGCCTTCAGAATTTCGTCTTTCAGGGCATGCGCAAGATCAAGCTACTCCATGTCCGCAGCCCGAACTTATTTGAACAACTCATAGAGATTCGGATTAAAAGCCTGCACGGTTTTGTTCTCGATTTGCATGCTACAGCTTGAAAGCTAACGCGGCATCGTGACAGTTGATAGGAATTTGTATTATTTCAATACGTCCCAATGGCTAGCTTTTGTAGAGTCGTCATGCCGGAGGAAAAAAATGAGAACGGCCTTTCTTGACAAGCCCCGTCGAAAAGCCTATAGTTCCCAGCTTATTGCCAAATCCGCAAGAGCGCTTAGCCAAAGAAGCTCCATAACCAGCGGAGCGGGGGACCCGATTAAGTCCGGGGCGAATCATCGCACGATGAAAGGTTTTTTCTCAACCTTAGCCCGTCAGCTAACCTCGCCGGCACCAAGGAGAAACCGCTATGACATCCGGTCATCACAAGCCCCAGCTGCCCTTACCTTTCCACACACGTGTTAAGCATGCACTCTTAGGTCCTGCGAAAAATCTTCACGATCCGGCGCTGGGCCATAATCTTTCGCTTATTGCTTTTTTGGCGTGGGTAGGGCTTGGCGCAGACGGTCTTTCCTCATCCGCTTACGGTCCTGAAGAAGCATTCCGTGCATTGGGTTCGCATACCTACCTTTCGATTTTTCTCGTGCTGGCGACGGCGCTTACGGTGTTTATCATTTCTTACGCCTACAGCTGTATTATCGAGCGATTTCCCACGGGCGGCGGGGGTTACGTTGTCGCCACAAAGCTTTTAGGCAAACCGGCAGGTGTGGTTTCAGGTTGTGCGCTTTTCGTCGATTATATTTTGACGATTACCGTTTCCATTGCGGGCGGTGGCGACGCCCTTTTCAGTCTTCTACCGCCTTCCTGGATGGCGTTCAAACTTCCGATAGAGTTTGGCGCCATTTTATTTTTGATCATGATGAACTTGAGAGGCGTGAAAGAGTCAGTTTCTGCGTTGATTCCCATTTTTATCACCTTTATCATCACGCATATTATTTTAATTTTTGGTGGAATTTTTATGCACCTCGGTGATGCGCCCGCAGTGATCCATAATGTTTCAAGCGGTTTTCATTCAGGGCTTTCAACACTCGGCGCGGGCGGGTTATTTTTTATTTTCTTGAGAGCTTACTCGCTTGGGGGCGGTACGTACACGGGGATTGAAGCCGTTTCTAACGGGCTCGGGATTTTACGGGATCCCAAAGTGGAGACTGGTAAGAGAACCATGTTTTATATGTCTGTTTCCCTCGCGGTGACGGCAGGGGGGTTATTACTTTGCTATATGCTGGCTGATGTAAGAGCGGTGGCGGGGCAAACACTCAATACTGTTTTGGCCACACAACTGATGAGCCGTTTTTACCTGGGGCCCCTCCCCGTGGGTCATGGGCTTATGACCCTGACGATCTTGGCTGAGGCGATTCTGCTTTTGGTGGCAGCACAAACGGGTTTTATTGACGGTCCGCGTGTGATGGCGAATATGGCGCAGGATTCCTGGGTGCCGCGCCGGTTTGCCGCACTCTCCGACCGTCTGACGATGCAAAACGGCATTTTGCTGATCGGTTTATCTGCGATTGTCACGTTGGCTTATACGCAAGGGCACATTGGGGTTTTGGTCGTCATGTACAGCATCAATGTATTTGTGACTTTCTCTTTGTCAGAAATAGGGATGGTGAGGTTTTGGATTTCACAGCGAAAAATTGACAGGGGGTGGTTTAAACAAGCGGTTATTCAAGCGGCAGGGTTCGTCCTGTGCTTCTCGATTCTTTGTGTGATGATTGTCGAGAAATTTACCGAAGGGGCCTGGTTGACACTTGTGATTACGGCTATCTGCATCAGGCTTTGTTTTTTGATCAAAGGCCATTATTTTCGTGTCGCGAAGCGCATTCACGAAATTGACAGGGCGTTTCAGGATTTACCGATTGCGAAAGAAACAGTGCCGCTTCCTGAGTTTGATCCCAAAAAACCCACAGCCGTGATTTTAGTCGGCGGGCACAGCGGACTTGGGACGCATATTTTACTGAATATTTTCAGGCTCTTTCCCAAGTCGTTCAAAAACGTGGTTTTTTTGACGGTGGGCGTGGTGGACTCCGATTTCTTTAAAGACAGCCACCAGGTGACCGCCGTGATCAAGCGCAGCGAAGAGATGCTTAAGCACTATGTCGAGATTGCCCAGAATATGGGCATTCCGGCGCGTTCTGAATTTCGCATTGGCACGGAAGTGGTTCAGGCGGCTTCCGAATTGTGTCTGGAAATTTCTCAAAAGCTCGCGCACACGGTTTATTTCGCCGGGGAGCTTGTGTTTGAAAAAACGCAGTGGTACCACCGCATTTTTCACAATGAAACTGCTTACGCGATTCTGCGCCAAATCCGGTTTGCCGGGTTGCCCATGGTCATTCTGCCGATTCGCATCACTTCCAGCCGTGCTGCCGAGACTACCGCAACCTAGCCGAATTTTCTCTTCGAGCAGCAGCTAGCATTAGAAAACAGCGCTGGGCATAGCCTGCCGGGCTTTGTCATGGCGTTTCCCACCGTTTTGAATTTTCAAGAATCACCGGGTAAACTTTCTCAAATCCCGCATTTTTGAAAGGACCTTCTTCTTTAATTAATATGGGCATCTCAACGTTTTTGAAACGCTCGGCAAAAGTGGTAAACAGAGTAATTGCATGTGTGTTAACGCTTTGTTTGCTGCTTTGCGAAAACTTTTATTTGCCTTTGCCGCGGGGGTATGCCACACCTGCGGCTAAAGTCGATAGTCCTTTCTCCATTCCACCCAAACTTGCCGCGGTCGAAGAATTCCACAAAGGTGCTTTGCCGAAAAACATCCTGTTTGTGCAGGATGCGCATGACTCGCTCGAGGCCCAGGAACACATCGCGGCTCTGATCGGGCATCTCGTTGAAAATCATGGCGTGCAGACGGTGCTTGAGGAAGGTTACGAAGGCCCGGTGCCGACGGACGCGCTCTTCGAGAAAATGACGGAACCTGCGGTGAAACGGCGCGTGGCTTATTTTCTGCTCGATAAACTTAGGATCGGTGCTGCCGAATACGCCCATGCCAACCGCAAACATCCCTTCCGGTTGATCGGGGCGGATGCGATCAAGGAACATTTTGCGAGCGTGGCCTGGTATCGCCAGGCGGCGGAAGTTCAAAACGACATCGCCTCAGATTTACAAGCAGCTGAAAAAGAACTCGCCAACTTAGCCCGGCGCTTTTTCTCAAGACCCATGCAGGATTTTATCCGCATCCACGCGCGTTTTGAACGGGGAGAAGGTGATT
>CAYMUZ010000099.1:0-4709 GCA_964393875.1 uncultured bacterium
CGGCGGGTTGTTCATGACCCAGTTTTTCTTAATCGGCCGCGCCGATATGCGGCCCTTTTTCGTGATGCTCCCTTTTTTGCTGGCCGTGTTCATTCCGGCAGTGACCATGCGCCTTTGGGCTGAAGAGCGGCGCGGAAACACGCTTGAGATGCTGCTCACTTTTCCCATGGGGACACACGAACTCGTGCTGGGAAAATTTTTGGCGGCGCTCCTTTTTTATACGACTGCGTTGGCGGGCACTTTGTCGATTCCGGCCATGCTCTGTGCACTCGGCCGCCCCGATGTGGGTGTGCTACTGGGGGGGTATGTCGGATCTTTTTTTCTCGGATCTTTTTTTCTAGCGGTGGGTATTTTTGTTTCGGGTCTGGTGCGTGACCAGATCACTGCCTTTATCGTCAGCATGCTGATCTGTTTCTCTCTCTATCTCGCGGGGACGGAATTTGTGGGGGCGTCTTTAGATGGCTGGCTACCGGGCATCGGCACACTGGTGCGTCTTTTTATCGGCACGGCGCGTCACTTTGATGGATTTGCCCGCGGCGTGATTGATATGAATGATGTGATTTATTTTGTGCTGGGAACCGTTCTTTTTCTGGTGCTCAATGGTTTTTGGCTCGAAGGACGCATGCGGCCGCACGCCGGCAGAATTTTCACGGGCGCTGTGGCGCTTTCCGCCGGCATTTTTTTACTTGGGAATTGGCTGGTCTCGGGTGTGGCGCTTGGGCGTTTTGATTTGACCGAGGGCCGTATTTACACGGTTTCTCAAGCGAGTAAAGAAATTCTACGCGATCTCAAAGCGCCGGTGACAATAAAATTTTATATCTCGCCGGCTGAAAAACTGCCGGCAGGTATGAAAACTCTTGAGCAAGACGTGATCGGAAAACTCGAAGAGTTTCGCCTCGCATCGAGCGGCCGCCTGCAATACAAGATTTTACACATGGAGGCCGTGCAAGCCATGGAAGATGCGGCGAAGGGGCGCACCGATACACTTGAAGCGGAACTGGCCCAAAAAGGCGTTGAGCCCTTTCAGGTGCAATCGATTGAAGCGGATGAGATGGGAGTGAAACTGATTTATTCGGCGATCAGCATTTCGTATAAAGAAAGAGCCGAAGAAGTGCTGCCGCGTGTGATGCCTGAAAGTCTGAATGAACTGGAATACCTAATTCTCTCGAAAATCTACCGTTTGACTTTGGAATCCAAGCCGCAGGTGGCCCTTGTCGCGCCTTACGAAGAGCGGAATGTAGATCCGCAGATGCAGATGCTTCTGGCCCAATTGACCGGGGGGGCAGGCGGAGCGCAAGGCTACCGCGAAGACAAATACGAACTTTTACCCCAGCTTTTAAGCTACGAAGGCTATGAGGTTTCCCGCATTCATCTTTCTGAGAGCGAGCCCATTCCTGAAAAGACGAAAACACTTGTGGTGGCCGAACCTTCCCGGCTTTCTGAGCGGCAGCGCTACGAAATGAGCCGTTTTCTTGCTGCAGGGGGGTCCCTTTTTCTCGCAATTCAAAATTACGAATACGATTATCAGCCCTCCGGCCGATCCCTCAGTATTGTGCCCAATGAGAAAAATCCGGGCATTGAGCCGCTGATTCAACCATGGGGCCTCGCGGTGGATTCCGGTATTTTGATGGATCGGCAGCATGAAGTGATCAATATGTCCGGGGGTGCGAGAATGGGCCCCTTCTCTCTTCCAGTGCCGGTCAAACTGCCGATGCAAATTGTAGTGACTCCGGCCGGCATGAATGCGGCCGTTTCGATTACCTCACGACTTTCGTCACTCTTTTATCTCTGGGGTAGTGCCCTCAAAGTAAACGCGACAACTGCTCGCGAGCAGGGGCTGAAAATGACGACACTTTTGAGCTCGAGCCGTGATTCGTGGATTGTGCCGTTCAAAGCAGGCCCCCAGCAGGCGGAAGATCTTTTAGAGGAGGCCCCCCAGTCGCGCGGACCTTATCCGCTAGCGGTGATGGCGGAGGGGGTCTTTAAAGATACGTATGCTGGGAAACCCACGCCTGCCTGGGAAGGTTCTGGCGGTGAAGATAAAAAAACTGTAGATGTGGGGATGGCCCCTGAAATCACGAGTGCGCCCGGCAAACTAATTTTAATTGGAGCGGCGACGATGTTTCAAAAGCAGTTGGCACAGGGGGGCGGACATTTAAATTTCTTTTTGAACGCTGTTGATGCGTTGACGCTCGGTGAGAAATTGGTCAAGATCCGGTCCAAGAGGGTCACGGACCGTTCGATTGGGCGGGTTTCGACGGGAACCAAACTTGCGTGGAGGTTATTCATCACGCTTTTTGTGCCGGCGCTGATCGTGCTCTCCGGCGCCATGAAACATTTTATGCGCGGCCGCACTAAACAGCAGTACGTCAAAGCCTCTCAGGTTTCATGAACAAAAAAAACATTCTTATTCTGGCCGTGGTGTTAGCTGCATTGATTGCGGGCGTGATATTGAAACAGACGCGCCAGCCGCCGGAACTGGTCAGCGAAGATTTTAGCACGCTGGCTTTAAAGTTTGCGGAGCCTGCCGTGCAATCCATCCATGTGGAACGCGCCGGTAAGGAACTGCTTGTGATTAACCGCGCTAAGACAGGGTGGACTTTGCCCTCCCTTTGGAATGCCCCGGCCGCTGAAAAAAAAGTGACTGAATTTTTAGGGATGTTCTCTGAGGCGCGCGGTGAGCTGCGTGCTCGCGATGCGGCCTTGCTGAATGATTTTGGCATTGCCGATGCACAGGCATTGAGCCTGCAACTGAGAGACGCCCAGGGGATTGCTTTGCTAGATCTGCGTGTGGCGACAAAGCGTGCGGGGGGTGGGCAGGTTTTTCTGCGCCGCGCTGGTTCCAACGACGTCTACTTGGCGGATCTCGGGCTTTTTAACGCGCTCGGAATCTATGGAGAAGCCGATCAGCCTGACGTGAAAGCGGAGGTGTGGGCTGATCTTCAGCCAATGAAGTTTAAAAGTTCCGATGTCGCTGCTTTAAAAATTCAGCGCTTTGAAAACGGCAAACCTTCGGTTGTCGCAAGTGTGAAAAAAGACGGCGATGGAAAAGCCCCCTGGGTTTTTGAAACCAAGCAAACACGATTCCAAATCGACCCCGCCAGGGTTGCCAGTTTTATCGGGCAAATCGAGAATCTGAGGGCGCGTTCGGTAGTCGATCCGGCTGGAGAATATGGGCTTAAAGCCCCGGTATTGCAGATTCGGCTTGAGGGCAGCACCCCGGGGGTGCTCAATTTCGGCAATGAAAATGCGGACAAGTCCCAGCGCTATGCCCAAGTGGAGGGGCAGTCTTTTGTGTATGCAGTCTCGCAGTTTCAGGCGCAGGAACTTTTCACCGATGACAGCCGGTTTTTTAAAGAAAAACCGTTTGATTCGGAAACTACCGATTTGGAAGCTGTGGTGATTTCCACACAAGGCTCTGAAAAGCGCTTTACCCCTGCTGAAGCAGAGATTTTTATAGCCTTGAAAGATCGTCTTGAAAGTCTGACGGTGGTGGGGCTCATTGGGGAATCACAAAAAGCCAAGGTAGGTTTACCGGGCCACGAATGGATTCGATTTGAACGTAAAGGCGGTAAGTTGTTGACGCTTGATTTTGGCGACAAACTTGCTCAGGATTTCTCCGGTTCCGAGCGCCGTGCGGCGGCTGTTCGCGATGAAAAGGAATGGTTTGCGGTGAGCGAATCAGATTATGGAGCCTTGTTTCAGCCCGCCAAAGCCACGCCAAAAGCCGCAGAACCTGCTACACCTCCGCAAGAGTCTGCACAAACTGTTTCTTCACAGACCGCGCAGAATCAGGCACAATAGGGGCCCAATAAGTTCGAAGATTACCCAGGTTAAATGACTTAGTTTGGCACTCTTCCCCGAGGGGCGGGGGAAAGCTGTCAAATGAGAGTTTTGATTTTTCTATGAAAACCTATCTTAATTTACTTCAGCATATTCTCACGCAGGGCCAAAAAAAGGGCGATCGCACGGGCACGGGCACGATCAGCACCTTTGGTTACCAGATGCGTTTTGATTTGGCGGCCGGTTTTCCGCTGCTGACCACGAAAAAAGTTCATCTCAAATCCGTGATTCATGAACTATTGTGGTTTCTGACCGGCAGCACCAATGTGGCTTATTTAAAAGAAAACGGAGTGTCGATCTGGAACGATTGGGCGGATGAGCAGGGCGAGCTGGGGCCGGTGTATGGCAAGCAGTGGCGCGATTGGGTGACGGCCGATGGCCGGCATATCGATCAGATGAAGATGGCCGTTGAGACCCTTCAAAAAAATCCTGACAGCCGGCGCATCATTGTCAGCGCCTGGAATGTGGGCGATATCGACAAAATGAAACTGCCGCCCTGTCACAGCTTTTTTCAATTCTATGTTTTGGGCAGACGTCTATCGTGCCAGCTTTATCAGCGCAGTGCGGATGCCTTTTTAGGGGTTCCCTTCAACATCGCTTCGTATGCCTTGCTGACGATGATGGTGGCGCAGGTGACGGGGCTTGAACCCGGAGAATTTGTTCATACGTTTGGCGACTTGCACATCTATCTCAATCACCGCGATCAGGTTCAACAGCAGTTGTCACGTGAGCCCAAAGCCTTGCCGCGCATGGTGCTGAACCCGGCGGTGAAAGATATTTTTGGTTTCAAGTTCGAAGATTTTACGGTAGAAGGGTATGATCCGCATCCGGCCATCAAAGCGCCGGTAGCTGTTTAATTTTTCTAT
>CAYMUZ010000100.1:0-18666 GCA_964393875.1 uncultured bacterium
ATTGTCGATGACTTGGCCGCCGAGGGTGAATTGACGGGAGCCGAATTGTTTGCCTGGGAGCTTTACAACCAGCGCCTTCATTCCAAGGATGCAGAGGTTGTTTTCCGTGGAGTTGAAACGGCCGGCCTTTATCGCGAAAACTTGGCTGCATTCCGTGGTCTTTTAAAACAGCAGGAAAATATCAAAACCAATCTTGGAATCATACAAAAGGAAATGAGCCGTGCCCAGGAGCGGATTTTCTCCAAAGAATTGCTTTCATTTGTCAAAGAGCGCAGCCGGCGTAAGGAGGGAAGCTATGGCGATGAGGCACGGCCTTCTGCCGTTCAGCTTCAAAGCTACGCCCGTGATCTCATCGTACTGGCGAAGGAAAAACTTCAGATTGATTTGGAAGACCGGATCGAACAAATCCGTTTTCCGCAAATGGCCCGCCTTGTGGCGGTTGAACACATTGAACACGAAAATAACGCCGCGGCCATGACGAAAAATTTTCAGGCGCTCCTGCAGGCCTTGCATGTCAAATTTGAAATGAGTCAGCCCCGTCCGAGCGCACGCCGGGACGCGCAAGCACTTTGGCTTGCCGCCGAAAAACTTAAGCTCAGTCAAACGGACTTTTCTCCGGCCTGGAAACACCTGGCCCGCTGGGTCCTGCTCTCTGAAATACGGATCGAAGCCCTGATGAATGAAATGAATGAGCTGGAAGGCCGTCTGACCGATGTTTTGGCAAAAACTGCCGAAGAACGCCAGGGACTTGCGCTTGCCGCCGATTTTCAGCTTTATCAAGCCCTGCTTACACTGCATTTGACGGACGAGAATTTTCAGAAAATGAACGCGGTTAAAAGTACCTGGCTGGACGGAAGTTGGTCCAAGCGGTTGACGCAGCAGCTTCCCGCCCTCGATGCGAAGACAGTTCACGCGCTTGAAGCTCGGGTTGTCGAAGCCCTCCGTTTTTATGAAGGGGCCCAAAGACGGAATACGGCCTTGCTTGAAAATACTCTGTCCGGAGCTCGAATGGGCGATATCGTTGCCTTGGTGGCGGGTGGTTTTCACTCGCAGGGCATGGCCAAGCTTCTTCGAAACAAGGGAGTCAGCTACGCGCTGGTTCAGCCTGTCTATGCTCAGAGTTCCGGCCGTGATCTCTATGAACGTGTCATGCTTGACAAAAATGCCGGTTTGGCCGGTCTGGACACGGATTATTTGACCAAACAACAAATCCTGGCTTTGAAAGCAATTTTGGAAACCGCGCCCCCGATGCTGAGCAGCCATCTGAATAGTGAAAACCTCCGCGTGGCAGACTCTCTTGAAAAAGCCATCCGCCGTCAGCCGTATTTGCAGCCGCCGCTTTATTTCAAAATGATTCCAAACGGCAAAGCGTTGAACGTCGAAATCAATTATGCGTTTTACCCATCGCCGGATAATCCACCGTTTTTTACGGTTGAAGATGCTGTTCTTATGGGGACTGATTATGCAGGATTGCGCCCTGCGGGCCGAACCGCTTTGGAAGATGAAGAAGTCCATGCAAGCTGGACCCTCAAAGTGGAGTCTGGCGCCGCGCCGCGTCTTATCAAACGTTCCGAACTCAGGGCACAGGGCGCAAGCGGTCGCCCGCGCCACCGTTTTGTGATTGATTTTAAGTGGAACGATCACGGTATGGAGCAGGTCACTCCGCTTGAAGTTTCCCTGTCTGGGAACCGTTCGATTGATATCCGCATTGCTTCGGAAAAGGCAACGTTAAGGAATGAAACTTTGTTGCGCGGACCGACTCCGGTCAGTGCCCTACAGCATTTTTTTAAGGTTAAAGGCCTTGAAGGCCAGGTAGGAAAAGGATTTTTTTTTACTGCCCAGACCGGCCATGAAGGGTCAGGCGACAGCGCTGTTTTGGCAGCTTTTGATGATATTCATCTGCGGGCAGCGGACCAGAATCAGGAATACATCCTTGCTGGAGACGAACGTGTTAAAAAAATCGGGGCAGGTCCGGTCAAAGTCGAAGAAGAACTTGCAAGGATGAAGCAAACTATTGAAGCCGGAGCCGAAATGCCGGCTTATCTGGCATTTCATATCGAGGATGTTTTGATCAACAAAAGCTTCGCAGTGCAAACAGGGGCCAAGCAAACCCAGTCCTTTGACGACCCCAGTCGCGCTGGCCTTGTCGACTTGTTGAAATGGTTTATTTCTCAAAATGTTCCCATGGCTTTTGTTTCCAATAATGATACCCGTGATGTCGTCAAGCATTTCGCAGAGCCTCTTTTAAAACAGCTTCAATATCCCGAACCGGGAAGAGAGAAAATTAAAATCGAAAAAGACCAGGATTTATTTTTCTATTCCAACGATCTTGTTAATTTTGGGATGATTCGATTTAAGGCTGCTGACCAGAATATTTGGTTCAAAACCGAAACCAGACCCGTCGTAGAAGACAACGGCACAACGGTGAAGAGGATATTCACAACTCAAGTGGGGGAATACACGTCGACGATTGAAGAAAAAAGCCCGGGGTATGAATCGACGCCCATGCCGGCAGGGCTCGTTGCAAGGTTTGAAGAGGTTTTAGGGGAGATCCATGTCGATGACGATGGGCATCTGTTGTTTGGCGCCAGGCGCCAGGCGTTGATTCCCATTTTTTTCAAACGTTTATTGACCCAGCTTACAGGTGGGGCCTATGTGCCGAGTCCCGAGCTCCGTCTGATGTATCCCGACCTGAAATTCGAACTGACTGCCCAGGGGCATCTGGTTCCCCCGGCTTACCACGTGCGCGGCGAAAATCCAGTGACAAAAGAGGCTGACGCAATTTCTATTAGCCCCTTCTTTTCAGAAACCTCTGCGCGTCAGGTCTTGCCAAGTGATAAGGCCCGTATCAATCTGACGGAGGAGATGTTTGATCCCCGTGAGCTTTTTCTGAACGCGCTGATGAGCACATTGACCCATGGGGGGAAAGTGGGAGCCCAGGTCTATGATGATACCCGGGCGCCCTGGGAACAAAGCCTTTTGGAGGAATTACGCAGCCCGGAGTTAAATATCCTTCTTAAACCGGACATTCTCGCAAGTATGAACCGCTTGCTGGGAGTTTCGGATATTGTCAGTGAACAAACCAAAGGCGACGCAGTTACTAAAGATGAGGCGGAAAAGCGGGCGATCAATGCCATCCAGGCCATGCAGCGCCTTCTTGACCGCTATAATGCCGAGCATAAGGTTAATTACTCCTTTATCAACATTCCTCAGAATGTTTTCAACGAACTGTTCGGTATTCGTTCAATTTTCAGATTATCCTCGCGTGATACGGATTTTTCGGCAGCCCTCCCCAGGCCTTTTGCACACGGTCTCATGAGTCAGACCAATGTGGCTTACGCCATGCAAGGCTATTATCGTACGCCGGGAATCAAGCCTGTTATTGTCGTGGATAACGCCATGCTTGGTTATCTGGTCAAGGACAATCTCGTCGAGGATTATGACCCCGCCTCCCGCCGTTTTACTTTCCGCGAGGGATTGCTGCATGAGAGCCAGTCCGGCCAGACGAAACCTGTCATCGTCGGAGCCCAGTTTTTTGATGTCAACAAGCTGTATCGCTATTTGGGGGTGCTGCCTGAATTTAATCCGGACGGTTCCTTTGCAGTCAATGCGGTCATTGTTTACAGTGATACTCAGGAGGACACGGGACGTATCGCAACGGGAACAGGGCGGGAATTTCAGGAGATTCTCCGGCTTCTGGAGACGGAGGGGGCAGGCGAATCCCACACCCAATTTGCCGAGCGCGCCCGGGCTGACCGGCCCGAGGTGGGACTTGCCCGATTTTCAAACCTTTCCTTTATCAGTTATCTTGAACTTTTGGGGTCCGTTGACAAGAAAGCCGGTCCCGAAACCGATCCATGGACGGCGGATGCCGTTGTATTGCTGGAGCAGGTTCCCCGGGTGCAGGTCAAACAAAAGGATGGATCTAAAATCGAGCAGCCCGTATTTGGAGGAAGGACCATTCCCGTGACGGATAATTCGGGTACGTTTATGGGGCTGGTGGAATGGGACACGCTGCCGCACGGTGATGGGAAGAAAACGGACTGGGATCCGCAGGATTCCACCTACCTCCGGTATTCAGTTTCCGGCCGGCTGCTTTGGCTGAATAGGGAAATTGAGGATCTCCGTGTACAGCTGCTCACCAAAAATTTAACAACGACAGAGTATGAACAAAAGATTCAGGCATTGGCGGCACAATTTCCTGATTACTTTGATGCCAATCTTGATCTGCATCGATATTCGGACGTCAAAGGCAAGGTCAAGGGTACGGTCAGTTATGTGATCGGCCGTCTGGTGGATCTTAAAAGCCGTCTGGCGAGTGAAGAGCTCGATGCCACGGCATTTGCGCGGGCCCTTGCAGACCTGCGTACCGAAAATCCCGGATTTATTATTTTTGACGACGGAGAATTGCTGACCCGCGAAAGAGTTTTTGAGGTGGTAGAGGATTTAAAAAACTGGGAGAATCCCGGCAAGGTAAGAGAGGGACAGAAAAAATTCATTGAGAGTCATTTTAAAATACACGTGACGCCGGCTGTCGAAATAGCGGAAAATACTCCGGCTGTCCCGGCGCAGCGGGAGCTTTTAATTTATTCCAAATTTCATACTGCCCGCGTTTCGGCCATCGTGAACGAAAAGAGCCTAGGAGACGACCGTGCCGTCTGGATGGACCAACTTTTACAATCTTTAGCCACAAGGCTCAAGATGCTGGATGTTCGGGTTTCGGTTCCGGGAGAACTGGCGAAAATTTCCGACTTTAATGATTTTGAAAGGGATGTCATTTCTGAACGGCCGTTTCAGGAACGGTTTCCCCGTTTGCAGCCCCAGACCATCGAGCAGTACCAGAAATTACGCGGGATGCGCATCGTCCTTAATGCGATGGCGC
The DNA here is from genome assembly GCA_964393875.1 of uncultured bacterium. Classification (GTDB taxonomy): domain Bacteria; phylum Omnitrophota; class Omnitrophia; order Omnitrophales; family Aquincolibacteriaceae; genus JAHFHB01. Next base: position 4,883 of record CAYMUZ010000100.1, read on the forward strand.
ACTTGCCGATTGAAACAGAAGAATATGCGACGGCGGAAGCAAAGACCCTCACGGATTTGTTGACGGCCGCCGTCCGGGGCGAGCTTGATTCGCTGCTGCGTGCACTTTTGGCTGATGCTCACGACCGGCCCCGGCAATACCCCTTGCTGCGGGTGCTCTTAAAATTTTTAACGATGAAGGAATCGGATTTGAATGCGCTCATTAACGAAAAAACGTCAAACGTGGAAAATAGAATACCGCTTTCGCCGCATTATCTACAGTTTAAAGTGCGCAATCTTTTGATTCAGGAGATTGAATACAAGTTGATCGGAGGTTCCGTGGACAGCTATACGATTTATCCGCAGAATGCGCAGGTTCTCTCCGGCTTGAAAAATTACTTTTCAAACGCCCGGCAGCAAATACCCGGCAAAAATGGCCGTCCAGCCGAAGAGGATTATGTGCTTCAGCGGCTTGCCGAGAGCATCGGCGACCATCTCGCCGTCGCACCTGTAAAATCCATCGACGAATACCTGGCATTGAGAACAGATTTTGGTTACGTCAGCCTGGAAGAGGGGGAGGCAGCGACACAAAGCGTTGTGCTCCCAGACGGGACTTCCAAGGTTGCACGAATCGTGGGTATTACGGGAGGAACCGTGATGCAGGCGCTTTACACCTCCGTTTTTCGCCAATTGGGGCTTTTCCGGCCGGATATTAAAGGTTTCGACGGCTTTTATTCTTTTGTTGCTCCAACGGATGACGGTGGGCACAGCTATACCGTCAGTAATGATTTGTATGCCACCGGTTTTAAGCTCATTGTCGCCCTGGGAGATATCGGGAATGCCTTATCGGGCATGATTACCCCGGATATAAAATCGTATCTGATGGGCAATGCCGGTCGTTTTGATAAAGAACTTGATGCGGCAGCGACATTTGCCGGTGAACTTCTGAAGTTTGTCCAGAAAACGATTGCAGATCCTGCCGTCGACAACCTTCATGCCGATTTTTTTATGGTAGCTCGCGCTGCCCATGATCTGATGCGCATCCTGGATGAATTTAATCGAGAAAAGCAAGCCGCTCAGGCCGGAAACAGGCCGTTCAGGGTCCCGGGGTCAAGTATCCGTAATTTATTTTCCGCTTCGTTGATTGTGGCCCAGGGGCTGGTTCAATTGCGGCCGGCGGATGATGCGGAAGCGCGTATGATTGAAACGCCGGATGAGATTGCAAAGTTTGAAATGGCGATCCGGAATTTCGCGACTATTTTGGGGGCCAAGAATTATACGGGATCCTTGACCAGCTTTGAACCCCGAACCCTTTACGGCATTTATTCCGGGTATACACTGAAATTGAAAACCTCGGATGCCGATGACGCACGCATTGAAAATCTGGTGCTGACGCCCGTTTACGGCGCGGCGCACCGGACGACGAGTGTCAAGATTATGAATCCCCAGCCAGTGGTGCGTCTGCAAGCGCCGGGTTTTGATAAAGACCTTTTTAGCGACCGGAGCACCGAGGTTTTTGCCCGCCACCGGCAGTCGGTTGAGATCACACTGCTGGATGGGCAATGGATCGACGTCGGCAATGCGGCTTTAATGACCGGTTTTGAAAATACTTCCATCCGGGTCGGATTTCAAGGCGGAACCATTCAGCTTGAGATCGATGGACAACGTTACCGTCTCATTGAAGATCAGAAACAAGATGATGAGGAAATCAGTCCCCTGGAGAATATTTACCTGCAGCCGGTTTCAGGGGGCGAACCTGTTCAGCTTTCCTACGACGGAACCGGACGACGCCGTGAATTCCAAGGCCCGATTCCAAAAGACGCCACAGCGGTTGAAAAAACGAGCCGCAAACAGCCTATGTTTAAACTTGCGGGTGGAATACACGTAAGTCTTGTCAATAAAGTGATCAAAACGCAGACGAATTTGACGGAAGCGACTCAGTTTGCGGGCCTGGAACACGTCAGTCTTCTCATCCGTGGACGGGGGCTCAATGGACATGTCCCTGCCTATGGCTTAACGAAAGAGCTGACGCTGCCGTCCAACCCAGATTTTCTGGCACTTTTGGATGAAATCGAGCACGATGACAGGCCGAATGTCATTTTCTTTGGCCCCGGCAGTCCTTATACGTCCATTCTTCCAACCCTGTTAACGCAAGGTATGGCAGAAAGACTAGCCCGCATCAAGGCAAAAGGGCATAAAATTGTTTTTGTCTTTAATCCGACTTATGACAACGAGAGTTTTAGAAATGCCCTTTTTAAGATTCTGACTCAGTTCGAGGAGGCCATTCAATTATCGTCCACGACAAAACTTGGCGATATGGTATCGGACTTTGTGTTTCTTGAAAAAGACTCGCGTATTCCAGATAATATTCTTACATTAATTGATCAGAAAACGGAAGCCATCAAAAGAGACTACCCTTATATGGCCGATCAGGATGCCGACCGGATTGCTTTTACCGAACTTGCGGATGAACTGGCTCAGCAAGCTGATAAACCTTTCGAGAATCCCAAGGATCGAAATAACTTTATTGTTCTTCTTGAAATTCTTTTTCCGCTGATCAAATATGAAGAACGATTTGATCCCAGTGCAGCCTCCAAAGCAGCCAAACTCGCCCGAGGCGATTTGGGGCTAAAACGAGATAACTTCGTGACGCAAATCCAGGCAGGCGAAGAAAACTTTGTCGCAAAACAAAAATTGCTTGAGGAACTTCGCCAGCATAATCGGTGGCAGAATATGCAGATTCATTTTCTGCCGTCGACGGCCTTGATTGTGCAGACAGAACAATCGCGCACGGGGGGGGTGGAGTCCCGTGCGGTTTATGCCGCAGGCCCCCTCACCAATCTTTTTAAGACCGTTATTGACGCGGAGGCAGCTTCCACCGGCCGTTCTGAAGTGCGCCGTGTATCTGCAAAAATACCCGAATTCACGACTGATTTGTCCACGGTTGGTTTAAAGCAGATGCTGGCTCAATGGGCCCAAAACCAGTCAGCCTCTGCGAATATCCCTGCGATTCAAGGGGCTGCGCTGACGGGTATTTATCCTTCCCGCAGTGAACTGGCGGAGGAACTTCAAGTGAGTGAACTCGAAGCCCTGACAATTTTGATTAGGGCTTTATTAAATCCTTCAATGGTCAATAAGGAACTGAGAGACAAGGTTTTGGCGACGGCTAAAAATTCACTTGGCAATATGGCCTTTCTTTTGGAGGGCTTGAGTGAACAGCCTGTGCATTTGGAAGGCGTTATAGGAGATGATGCCTTGGCTAAAAACGGAGGTCCTTTAGCGGAACTCTTAGCGATTTTGGAATTAGCCAGTAAAGGCCGAGTCAGTGTTACCTATGCCGTGACGGATACAGATGGCACGCCGGGTGTGAATGTCGAATCTTTTAAAAATCTCTTGGAGGATACTTTCCGCCGTTTTCAGCTGGGTGCGGATACCGCCGGGCAGAACGCACGCTTTCTTCCCGCGCCTGATTCGAGCCCCAAAGCGGTTATACGTCTTCTGACGCAGCAGATGCAAGATCCTCATCACAAGAATGCGGCCAAGGGGCTTTTACACGAAGCCGTCACTTTCCTGACGCAGTTTGGTTTTCATCACGATGTGGAACTCATTAATCAGGGCGATGTAAACTATGTCGCGGCTTTAATTATCACGGCCGGTCTACTGCGCAATCAACTTGGCGAGGCCACTTCCATCGTGAATCTGACGCAAGAAATGCAGCGCTACGGTGGTGTCGGCGCTGTGGTCGCGCGTGTCGAGGGAATGCTCGCGGATGTCCGTCTTGTAATGCAGGCTGCATAACGCACATAAGTCACAAGTTGCAAGTCATAAGTCCTCGAAAGCTTATTCTGGCTATTGCCAAAATGACCCAATAAAACCCACATTTTTTTGAAATTTTCTAGGGCAACGGTGCTCTATATTTTTATAGGATGATCGCCTGAATACAGCCATGTGATATGCCGTAACTCGCTTATTTGACAGAGGTTATAACACATGCTACTTTTGAAGAATCACATCACCGGAGGCTTTTAATGCACCGCAAAGCATCAAAAATAGTCCGCCGCTATACGGCATATTTCTGTCTTTCTGCCTTTACAGTATCCTCTCTGGGAATTGCACCTCGTTCTTATGCGGCTGCGGAAATTCCTGCCATGGAAACCCGCGCTCATTCCTGGATTGAAAAACTACCCGCAGAACTGGGCAGTGTTGACGAGTTTTCGCCCGGCAATCCGACGGCCCCTTTTATCATTTATATTCAGGATGCACATGCGAATCCCGATGCGCAGGCCAGCATCCGCGGTCTTTTGGAATGGTTTCAGTCTCAAGAGGATCAAAATAAAAGTGCGGCCGGAAAACAGGGGATGCTCGTGGCTCTGGAAGGTGCCAAAGATTCTCTTCATCCGGAATATCTCGATATTTTCCCTCAATATCCAAAAGTTAATGAGAAGATCGCTCAAGACTTGTTCCAGAAAGGGGAATTGACGGGAGCCGAACTCTTTGCCTGGAAACGCTATCAGGAAAACCAGAATCAAAAGCAAGGCGCGGTGACTTTTCTCGGTGTGGAGGATCCCATCCTCTATCGCGAGGATCTCATGATCTACCGCAGCCTTCTTGAACATCAGAGTGATATTGACGCGCTGTTGGATCCCGTCAGGAAAAATCTGGAGCTTTCAAAATCCCGGATTTTTTCTCCCGCTCTATTCAATTTTATCCGGGAGCGAGAGCTGCGCAAATACGGCCATTACGCCAGCTTGCAAGCCCGCAATGAGGCTGCGACCCAGCTTTTGCCTTACATTGCCTACCTTGCGGCTCAAGTCAAAGAACATCTGGGCATTGATCTTCGCGACCGTTTTGAGCAGATCCGCTTTCCAAATTTGACGCGCACGCTGGCTCTCGGTGAGATGGGTAAAGGAATTAACCGTGAAGCGGTCTTACGCGAGCAAAAACAGTTATTGGAACAACTCCGGAAAAAGGCCGCGGGGAACACGGAAAATGAGGCTCTCCGCCATTTTGAAGATTTAAGCAGTGCCGCATCGGCACGCAAGACGGCCGAGGAAGTCTGGCGTTTGGCGGAAAAGTATGCCGTTCCGGCCGAGCCGTATGCGGATTTATGGAAAAGTACGGGCGAAACAATTTTGCGTAAGGAGCTTGATTCCGCGCCGCTCTTTGACGAGATGGACCAGCTGGAGAGTCTGCTTGTCCAAGTCCTCGCCCAGAGTCCGAAAGAAAAGCAGCTGATTACGGTCTTGGATCATTTCAGTCTTGTGGAACGGCTTTTGAATTTAAAGCTCACGGATACGGATTATGCGAAGTTTTTACAGGATGAATCGGCAATCCTGCACTCCATCTCTAAAAGGACTCTGCTTGCATTGAGTGGGAAATCCAAGCCCGGGACAACTGCAAATCTGCCGGCTGCAGGTCTGCGCCGTTATGCCCAGCGGGCTCTGGCGTTTTACCGCCTGGCCGGTGCGCGTGACCGTGCCCTGGTGCAAAATACGCTGGCGGCGGCCGCTGACCATCATATGACCGTTTTGATTACGGGTGGATTTCATTCATCAGGTGTCGCCGCAGAGCTCAAAGCAAAAGGGGCTGGTTATGCGATGGTGCGGCCGCGGATTACTCAGATTGACCGCGATAAACTTTATGCCGCAGTCATGCTGGACAAGAATACCGACATTTCTGCTTATTTAAATCCCTTGGAATTTACCAAACAAGAGGCTCTATTTTTAAAATCAATTCTCGAAGTCGGTGCGCCGCAGCTTGCGAAGGAGTATGGGGTCCTTCCTGTGAAAATAGGCGAAGAGACGGCCCAAGCTATTTCTGTTCACCCGGTCCTTTCTGGAAAATTATCAGCTCAGGCAGGCACGCTTGCCGGGGGCGGTTTTCTGAATTTAAATCCACAGTCTCAGCCGGATTTGATAGTGCCAGCCGTTTTATCGGTAAACCCTGTACAAGCCGCAACGATTGAAAGTACGCTTGAACTGATTGCACCCAGCCGTTTTGCTTTCATGCGGCCCGCAAAGGGGCTGAGTCCTTCGCAAGCTGCAGCTCGACAACGCCCTATCACTCTCTATTATGAGACAGCAAGGTGGAAAAGTGGAGCCCCGCAAATCTTGCCTGAGCGTTCAGGGGGTGTTCGCCCGAGCCGCGCCCGTTCGGAAGTGCGTTACGGGGCTCAAATCGATTTCACTCCGCCCAAAATCTGGTTTTCGACCTTTTCACCCACAGAACATTTTGCCAAACGTGACCGGAAGTTTTATGCGTTTGTGCCGCCGCCAGGCAAGCTCGCACTTGTTTTGAAGATCGGGGGTAAACATATTTCTGCGAAAATCATGCAAAACGACGGCACTTTCATGGATAAAGAAATCTCGGTGAATCCGGTCTATGCAGAACTTCTGGAAATTGATGCGGGCAAAGTCAAACCGAGAGAGTTTGATTCCGCCCTGAAACATTACGCGGAGATGCAGGGTGTTTCTGTGGAGACGGCGCTGCAGAATTTGGAAGAGATTACGGTCAAGCAGATGGGAACGCAGCTTGAAGAATTAATCAACTGGCTCATCACCTCCGGAAAGGCGACGCGTGAGAATGTTGCTGATCTGATTAATTCTCTTGGTGTCACCTCTCACGGACCGCAAAAGCGGGATCAGCTCAGCGGCAGCGGAACTTATTTTGAAAATTCGCTTATTTTGCCGTTTGTACGTGGTACGTCCCTGCGCGCACGCCTCGCCGAAGATTTGAATGATAGATTTCATGGCAACTCCAAATTAAATAAAGATTATTTTTCTGGGAAAATCCAGGTTCTGGAAGACGTTGTGGCTGCGGGGGCCGGTGAAATTAGTCCTCACGGTACGTTTCCTGGATCAGAAAAATTAATGTATGTAAGTTGGGGGTCGCGCATTGCCAGCAGTCTTTACCTCGGTGGTCATATTTTTCCTGATAATGATAATCTGCCCAATGTGGGGGAAATTGGTGACCAAATGGTTTGGTTTCCAGAAACGCGCAGTTATGAATGGGTCGGGGCCTGGACGCATGGCCGGCCTCATGGAGGATCCGGAGAATATTTCGCTGATTATCGCAGCGGTAACAGCCATTATAGCTCGGAGAACATGGCCGCTTATTTTGGCAAGGCCAATTTCCGGGATTTGAAACCGGAAGAAGTGATTCGTGCGGGTTTTGACATGGGCAGGATGCTGGGGGCGTATGTCAAAGCCCTTAACGCACAATATGGCAAAGCGGCCATCCCGGAAAATATTATTTTGGGATCGGTGGTGCCGGAAGACTTGGGGCTGTATCACCCTTATTTACTAGATGCAATACGCGAAGGCATGCATCTTGAGTTGCAGCGTGATATCCGGGATGAGTTGGGATACCAGCATGGACTTTTGAGGAAACAGGACCTGCTAATTCCGGCAGGCCTGGATCCGGATAACGAATATGATCACAGGATAAAATTTCAAAGAATTTTAGCAGAGCGTTTTGGAGCATTTTATGCAGCAAACTATATGCGGGCTCTCGCGGAGCGTGCGTCTAAGAGCGCTGCGCAGCATACAGCTTTATTGAGTCAGGAAACCCGGAGAAGGCAGTCGACGGATCTGCTTTCCGGCCATACGACCAATCTCAAATTGCGGCGTGATCTTGCTATCGCAGTGGATCACATCCAACATTACCGCTATGGTGAAGCCTCCAAAGCAGTGCAGGATGCAATCAAATATGTTGAGGCGGAGGGGGATGTCCCTGAAGAAAGGTTTGTGCCAGATTACCGGAGTGCTTTGCTGATTTTGAACGATTTGCAGCAGGAGATGATGCAGGGTGCGGCAAAACAGGAAGGCCGTATCGCGTTGACTTATGACAATTTACCCGTTCATGAGTGGGTGACACCCGATCACTACGATGGGGCCGCTGAGGATTTTAACCGGGAGGCATGGAACGAAACCGTTGAAACTTGGATAGCTTTCCACAACATGGCCCAGCAGTCACGTGTCATCGAAATCCGTGACCCGAGTGCACCTTCCGTTGCCGCCAAACAAAGCGTACGCCTTCTCTTGACCGATGGAGGTGAGATTCTAAGGTTGAAAGCCCGTGGTTTGGATGTCATGACAGGACGCTGGGCCGGTCCGCATTTTGTGAAAAGCCGTCAGACTGGAAAACGCCAGATGCACGTGGGTTATGTCGGTTTTGAAGCACCGCTAAAAGAACTTCTGGATGAGGCTATTTCCAAACGCACTGGAACCAAGAATGCTGAAGCCCCCAATGTCCTCATTTTTAGCGGCGGCAGCGGTGCTCCGAGTTTGCACGTACCGGAATTACGCAAACTGACCGCCAATGACCCGAATTTTGTCATTTCTGTGCTCCTGACGAACACTGATGACGGGGGCAGTAGCTGGGACATTGTGGAGGCTCTTGCCAAACACGGCTATGGTATTTATCCGCCGCCGGGTGACATCGTCAACGCACTCTTTAACAGCTTTCTTCCGGGGGAAATGCTGGACGGGATTTTGGATGATGCGGGTCGCATTAAAGATGACGAGTTAGGGGAAACTATTTCTGAGACGGTCGCTACCCGCATTAGGGCAGCGCGCATCAAATACAGGATAGGAGATGGGAACCCTTTGCTTGAGCGTTTCGATGCTTTTGAAGACCAGATCCTGAAGTGGATGGCGCTTGTGGATCGGGAATTTTTCAGAGAGGGAGCGGCCATTCTGACCAAGAAAAAAGCCAGTATTCGTAATCTTGTGCTGCTCGGAGCTTTATTGGACGGGGGTCTCCTTCAGAAACTTCCGCCGCAGGCTCACGAAAATGCGCTTTTTTTGAAGGAGGCTCAGGAAAAATTTCAGAATGTTTTAGACAATCTCGCACGGCAATTCGGAATTAAGGATGGCCGCGTGGGAGTCTCCAGCTATGAAGAGGCGACACTCTGGGCAAGGTATGAAGAGAATCTGTTGCTATTCAAAGACTCGACAGGCCAAAATCTGGCTTTTGCAATCAAGGTTGAAAGTGACGGCCGCGTGTATGTACGCAATCCGCTGGTTGAAACTGCGGCTCCGGTTGTGCTTCAAGACGGTGCCACTCACAAGTTTGATGGCCTTGAAATCGGCAATGACCAAGGACGGGCTTATTTGAAATCCGGCAATGAAAAGTGGATTGTTGAAGAGTCTACAGACCGTTGGAAGACTCAATTGCACAATCCCGCCACCGGACAGAGAATCGAAATTTTTAATGACGGTTCAGGACGGGCCGTGGAGGTTGCAAGTAAATTTGAAAAAATATCCCCTAAAGGAGATGCCGAAAAAGCGGAAGCCAAAAAGGGTATTAAAATAGGAAATACCGAGATTTATCTGCGTTCACGCCTGATTATTCGGCAGACGAATATCACCGAGACAGCCAATTTTTCAACGATTACCGATTTGGGAGCAGTTCAATTTATTGGTAAACGGTCTCTGCAGGAGATTAATCCGGACGTGGAAGGCAAGGCGCAGTTCAACAACCCGAGGGCGGTGAAGATGATTGAAGATACCACGGACTTGATTTTGATGGGACCAGGCTCGTTTCACACGTCCTTGATGCCGCATTTCTTAAGCAAGGGAATTATCGAAGCGCTTTTGAAAAAGAAGGGCCAAACCAAGCGTATATTCGTATTTAATCCGAATCGTGACAATGAAACGATGGGTATGAGTATTGAGGCGATGATTGCATTCGTTGAAAAAGTCGCTTCCAGAACTCTAAGTACACCGGGCAATCCGGTGACAGTGAAGTTTGAAGACTTATTTGACGGCGTGATGATTAACGATGGTTTGGCTCCGTCAGGTGCGCGTTCTGAAGTGCGCCGTGCACTTGCCGGAATACCCGAGTTTCCAGCAGGTTTATCCACGGCTGCTTTGCAACAGCAAGCGACCGTTTGGGCGGCAAAACAGCCAGTGTTTGCACATACGCCTACGATTCAGGGTGCGTCTTTGACTGCCGGTATTTATTCTCCACGCCGCGAATTGGCAGCGGAGCTTCAAGTGAGTGAACTCGAAGCCCTGACGATTCTGGTCAGAACCTTACTGAATCCTTCGCGGGTCAATACGGATCTGAGGGATAAGATTTTGGGCACGGCTAAAATTTCACTGGGTGATATGGCCTTTCTTTTGGAGGGCTTGAGTGAACAGCCCGTGCAGTTGGAGGGCGTTGTAGGAGATGATGCCTTGGCTAAAAACGGAGGTCCTTTAGCAGAACTCTTAGCGATTTTGGAATTAGCCAGTAAGGGCCGAGTGAGCGTTTCTTTTGCAGTGACAGATACGGATGGTACACCGGGTGTGAATGTGGATCCGTTTAAACAGCTGTTGCAGGACACTTTTCACCGCTTCCAGTTGGGTGCGGATACAGCCGGTCAGAATGCACGCTTTCTGCCCGCGCTTGATTCTAGTCCTAAAGCGCTCATCCGTCTCCTGACGCAGCAGATGCAAGATCCTAGTCACAAGAATGCTGCCAAGGGGCTTTTACACGAAGCGGTTGATTTTCTTAATCAGTTTGGTTTTCAGCATGATGTAACGTTGATTAATCAGGGACATGTGAATTACGCTGCCGCTTTAATCATTACGGCCGGTTTATTGCGCCAACAGCTTGGCGAAGCTGACTCCAGCATGTCTATCTGGAATCTCGAGCAAAAACTGCAACGCTACGGCGGTGTCGGCGCTGTGATCGCTCGCGTCGAGGGAATGCTCGCCAATGTACGTCTTATCCTGCAGGCAGCCTAATGCTTGCAGTTGAAACGAAGTAGGGACGGTTCTCCATTGCCCAGAGAACCGATGCCCTGTCAAAACTTTGAAATTTCTGTAGTTTTCTCTTTCGCCTTTATTCTTTCCGCTTGATATAATCCCGCATGCCTAGAACAAGAGACAAGACACAAGATGTCCGCCAGCCACTTGTTGTGGCGATTGCCCAAATGAGTCCCACCGTAGGGGATTTGAGACTAGACGGTCGCCGAAATATCACAACGCCATGGCCTGGATTCAGGGCTGGGCGGGAAGATCCGCGAGGTTTAGCGCAAAATGCGGCTGCCTACGGATGATGTTTTCCTCGAAAGTATTTTCTTCAGCTCCGCGCAAAAACAGCGGTTGTTTCCAATGCAAGGTTTGAAAATAGGCCAGGCAATGGGAGAATTTTTGCCGAAGCCGGTTTTTGATCGCTGCGCTGGCGCGTAATAAAATCCCGGAGTTGGCCTATTTGTCCTATAGTACATAAGCCGAGTTTTTTCTGAAAGTGCGCATCGAGATAAGAGATAAAAAAGGAAAGGAGTCATTCAATGGGAGATAAAAGCAAGGGAAGAAAAGAGAAAAAAAAACCGAAAAAGAAAAAATAACTATACCCCGGGGGCTTCACCGCCCCTGGTTCCCTTTGAAATTTGACGTCTCTGCGTCTGAATAACCGCTAATCACGCCTCAGGTAGAGTCAACGCGCTTTGACTCTTGGCTTTTTTGCACTTTAACCGATTCGAAAAAAAGGGGTTCACTTGGCCTTAATTAGTCTTCAGGAGATTTCATTGGCTTTTGGCGGGCCGCTTTTATTCGACTCGATGAGTCTGCATATTGAGCAGGGAGAGCGGGTTGCGCTTTTGGGCCGAAATGGGGTTGGAAAGACAACTTTGATGAAGATCATGACCGGAGAGCTCAAGCCCGATTCCGGCCAGGTGGTCTATCAGAAGGGGATTCGCGTGACGCATTTGCAGCAGGAAGTTCCCGTGAATGTGTGCGATACGGTATTTGATGTGGTGCTTTCTGGTCTCGGGGCACAGGTGAAGCTTCTGAAAGATTATCATCATGTGAATCATCGTTTGCAGACGGAATATTCAGAGCAGTTGATGAATGAGTTGGGCCGTCTACAAACGGAGATGGATCACACCCATGCCTGGGAGATGAATAAGCAGGTTGAGGATGTGATTTTGCAGATGAAGCTAGACCCGGAAGCCGATTTTGAGAAACTCTCAGGCGGGCAAAAACGGCGGGCTCTTCTGGCGCGGGCGCTGGTTCTGAAGCCGGAGGTTCTACTTTTGGATGAGCCGACGAATCATTTGGATATTGAATCCATTGATTGGCTGGAGAGTTTTTTAAAGGCGTATGAGGGCACGATTTTTTTTGTAACCCATGACCGGACATTTATGCAGAATTTGGCTACAAAGATCGCAGAGCTTGATCGGGGCAAGTTATTTAGCTGGGCGTGTGATTATCCGACTTTTCTCGAGCATAAACAGGCGTCACTCGATGCCGAGGCGGCGGAGCGGGCCGAGTTTGATAAAAAACTGGCGCGTGAAGAAGTCTGGATACGGCAGGGGATTAAGGCGCGGCGAACGCGTAATGAGGGGCGTGTGCGCGCTCTTGAGCAGTTGCGGCGTGAGAAACAGGCGCAGCGGCAGGTGATGGGCAAGGTGCGCATGAAAGTGCAGGAGGCCGATCGCTCGGGCCAAATTGTGGTCAAGGCCGATCGTCTCTCGCATGCCTTTGGGGATAAACGGTTGATTCGTAATTTTTCGACCGAAATTATGAGGGGCGACAAAATCGGGGTCATCGGTCCGAATGGCTGCGGCAAAACAACCCTGCTCAGGATTTTGCTCGGGACCTTAGAGCCTCAGCAAGGTGTGGTTCGGATTGGAACGAATCTGCAGGTCTCTTACTATGACCAACTGCGCGAGCAGATTGATGAAAATAAAAGCGTGGCTGAAAATATTTGTTCCGGCGACACTGTGACAATCAACGGCCGGCCGAAGCATATCATGGCCTATCTGCAAGATTTTTTGTTTGCACCAGACCGGGCTCGGACACCCGCGAAGGTTTTATCGGGCGGTGAGCGCAACCGTCTTTTTTTAGCACGGCTTTTTACGACGGCTTCGAATCTGCTTGTGATGGATGAGCCGACCAACGATCTGGATATTGAAACGCTCGAGCTGTTAGAAGAACTTTTAGTGGAGTATGCTGGAACCTTGCTGCTAGTCAGTCATGACCGTACTTTTCTGAACAACGTGGTTACCTCGACGATTGTGCTGGAAGGGGACGGTGTTGTCTATGACCATCCTGGCGGTTATGATGATTGGTTGAGTGAGCGATTTGAAAAAAACAAGACCCTGAAAAATAAAACCGGTCAGGCCCCCCTTCAGAAATAGACCTAATAGAATTGAGATTGCGAAATTGAGAAGGCAACCGTACTTGGCTCAGAACTTTTTGAGGACGGGAATATTTGACCTGTCCCCTTTGGTCGCTTTCCCGGTCGTATGGTCTGCTCGGCAAAAGGAACCCCGTGGAGAAGGAACCGTCAAGGAATGTTTGACAGCTAATTTTGACCCGCTTCAGGAGCGGTAAAATTTGCAACAACTGCCTCCTGTCAGATAATGCCTCGGAATCCTTCTGGTAAAGCGGACTGTTTTCAGTAAAATATGACTCTGATGGAGGTTAGAATGAAATCGATGGCATTACCCATTGATGTTGATGAGTTGCTGCATGGCCCCGAGTGGTTGAGTCAGAACGCCTGGAATTCAAAGAAGGGTGGAATCCTGAGGCTGTTCTTCATACGCTGTGCGCTTTTGCGAATGATATCAATAATTGGGGCGGCGGCTACATTGTCCTTGGTGTCGCAGAAAAAGACGGCCTGCCCGTGCTTCCTCCCTCAGGACTCAGCCGTGCAGAAATAGCAAAAGCTCAAAATGAAATACTAAGTCTTTGCCATAAAATAAAACCTGCTTATTTCCCGATTTCAGAAGTAGAGCAGGTTTCAGGAAAAGACATCCTGATTATCTGGGCTCCCGGAGGCCAGCACCGCCCCTATAAAACCCCGGTCAGT
>CAYMUZ010000101.1:0-12613 GCA_964393875.1 uncultured bacterium
CTTCTTTCGGAGGCAGTGATGCCCGCTTGTTGGAGGTCTCGATATTACGATACTGCGTCTTGCTCATCCCATCGAGTGTGGGGTCCACACCCGCTTCTAACCCGCGGATTTTTTCGATCTTCCCCATCTTGGCATCATCCACCATCGTCTCGCCCGGGATGACTTGACCCTCGGTATCAAGCAGCACGGGGCCTTCCGGAATTTGCTCAAAGGCCTGTTCAATGATGCGAAAACTCTGCTCCATTTCTTCCATGCGGCAGAGGTAGCGGTCAAAATTATCGCCATGTTCCCCTACGGGAATATCAAAATTAAAACGCTCGTAAACAAGATACGGCTGGGCGCGGCGGACATCGTAATCAACCCCGGTCGAGCGAAGAAACGGCCCGGTGATCGCATAGGCCAGCGCGACTTCTTTGGAAATACAACCGATGTCTTTGAGACGGTCAACAAAAATACGGTTCTTGGTTAGCAGCGCATCGACTTCTTTGATTTCCTTGCGGGTTTTCTTGATCGCCTCTCTGCAGTCTTCCTTAAACCCTGCCGGTAAATCACCTTTCACACCACCGACACGCGAATAAGAAATGGTCAGCCTCGCACCGGTGACACTTTCAATCAACTCATAAATATATTCACGCGCCTTGATGAAATAGAGAAAGGCTGTAAAAGCTCCCAATTCCATGGCCGAGGCGCCGACGCACGTAAGATGATCACTCACGCGCGAGAGCTCACTCATGATGACACGAATGTATTTGGCGCGCTCTGTCGTTTCAAGACCGAAGAGCTTTTCCACCGCCAGGCAATACCCGATGTTATTGATCAGCGGCGAAACGTAATTGAGACGATCGGTGTAGGGAATCACCTGCAAATAGCCGCTCTGCTCTGCCATCTTTTCAAAAGCGCGGTGCAGATAACCGATCTCCACATCCGCATTGACGACTTCTTCACCATCGAGCTCGGTGACGATGCGCACAATGCCGTGCATAGCCGGATGCTGCGGCCCCACATTCAGAAGCATTGACTCAGTGCGTGTGCGTTTGACGATCGTATCTTGGTTAGGGATCATCGCGGCAGCTATTGAGTTATCGGAAGGATAAGAAGACATGATGTTTCTTTAGTTTTTGGGGCCAATCAAAGGCTGTCGTTTATTCCAGGGATAATCTTTGCGGAGAGGATGCCCCGTAAATTCCTGATACATCAGAATGCGTCTTAAATCAGGGTGCCCCTCAAAACGAATTCCAAACATGTCCCAAACTTCGCGCTCGAACCAATTAGCGCTCGGCCAAAGATTTGTCAGCGTCGGCACCACGGCATCTTTTTCTTCCACCGGCACCTTAAGACGCAGCCGGTGATTGTGGGCGGTCGAATAAAAATGGGCCACGACCTGAAAACGGGGTTTCCACTTCATGTCGCGGCCATCCACAGCCGTGAGATCCATCAGCACGTTCATCCCAAAAGCCGGGTCTTCACGAATGAAAAGAGCGGCATCAATCCACTGCTCACGCCGGATCATAGCCGTCTCGTCTCCGTGCTGTGCATGGGTTTCGAGCACGCCTTCGGGGAACTTGGCTTTAAGTTGTTCGTGAAGGTTGGGCATGTGCGTATAACCCGCAGAGGCATTTCATGAATTGCCCCTACACTTCTTGCTTCTGATTCTGAATTTTTTCCTGTAATTTGATCAAACCATCGAGCACATTTTCAGGACGCGGCGGACAACCAGGAATATACACATCCACCGGAAGAAGCGTGTCAATGCCCTGCACCGTCGCGTAGTTGTCATAAAAACCACCCGTACAGGTGCAAACTCCAAACGCTACGACCCATTTGGGATCGGCCATTTGATCATAAATTTGTTTGAGAACCGGCGCCATTTTGTGCGAGATCGTTCCCACCACAAACAACACATCCGACTGGCGCGGCGAAAAGCGCGGCAGCCCCGCTCCAAAACGGTCCACATCGTAGTGAGAACAAGCGGTCGACATGTATTCCATTCCACAGCAGGCCGTTACGAAGGGGTATTGGAAAATAGAGTATTTACGCGCCCACCCGATCATGTCGTTCAGTTTCGAAGTTAGATAGCCGCCTGTCGTATTCTCTGTCATTTCCATTGCAAAGCTCCTTTACGCCAGGCGTAGGCAAAACCCAGCACCACCACCCCGGCAAAAAGCATCATTTCCATGAAACCAAAAAAACCGAGCGAGCGGTACACCACGGCCCACGGAAAGAAAAAAATCATTTCAATGTCAAACAGCACAAACAGCATGCCGGCGAGATAAAACCGTACGGAATGGCGGCCGGTGGGCGATTCGAAAGGCACTTTGCCACACTCATAGGGCATGTCTTTGGCGGAATTAGGTTTTTTAGGCCCCAATGTGGCGCTCAGGTAAATGAAAAGAGCTCCAACAGCAGCGGCCATCAGAAATAAAACAATGATGCCAAAATAGGCGTTGAGCACTCATCACCCAAGATCGTTGCGCCGGACATCTGCGGCCATTTGAAAAACTTCGACTAACTAGCTGTCCGGTCGTGGGTTAGGAAGACCAAGAAGGGGGTATTATATACGGAAGCCGTGGTGGGCGCAACGCCGGACACGCCGGACACGTCACTCCTTAGAATCAATTCATCAGGCCGAATAGACGGTTTAAGGCCCGCTTGGCCAGGGTATAGTCCTTATTCTCAATCAGGGCATCTTGATAGGCCCTCAGCGCTTTTTTCCAGTCGCCCTTTTTTTCCCACACACGCCCGAGATTAAAATGGGGGTAGTAGTACGACTCGTAGCGCTTAGATTGAGCGGCCTTTTCGAGCCAGGGAACGGCCGCATCAAGTTCGCCACGCTCGATGAGATAAGAACCAATGTCGTTGTACGGGTTGCCGTAATCGGGGTCGAGCTTAATGGCTTTTTGGCATTCCTCAATCGCATCGTCATAGCGATGCTGAATGCTGTAGGCCCACCCCAAAAAGGTGTGCGCTTCTGCCGAGGGATGCGCTTCAATCGACTGATGATACAAACGAATCGCTTCTTCAAGATTCCCGGCCATTTGCACCCGGTAGGCTTCTTCAAGATAGCGATGCGCGTCTTCAGCCTGATTGGATGGATCAAAAGACATACAAATCTTCCTTTTTAAAAAACGTCTGTTAAAAGATCTGCCGCATTATAACGAAGCGATTTGAGATTACGATGAGAAAAATAAACCTCTAAGCAGCCTGGTGAAGCTCCTGCACCGCGGCCCATTCGGTGATAAAACTGCGAAGAACCGCGCCTGAAATGGCAAATCAGCTGCCATGCGTCGTGTGAATCTCTGTGACCATTGCCGGAAAAATCTCGTGAAGAAGCGCCACCGCTTCCTGTCTTACCTGCGCAATCTCACCCACCTGCCGAACACGGCTGGCCATTAGAAGAGCCGTCGCTGTCTGAAGCATTAGCAGCAGCTCGGCCATCAGTGGGTCGTCGTTGGAATCCATGTCGAGACTGACAATCGGTACAAACCGCTCTTCCGGTCTGAGCGCATCCACTTCAGCCGCACTACCCACCACACCAGACACCCGTTGTTCACTCGCAAACTCAGGCGCACGCTGCAAACCACGGGTCGCGCTAGTCATGATGCCGAGCGCCCTTAATGTCTTTTGAAGATTGTCTGGGACCTTTTGACCAGGAGTGGTCTTGCTGAAAATCACCTGTCCTAAAGACCCCGAAAACTGCGCAAGCACGCGGCCGAGAAGCTCCGCATCGTTGTCGTTCTTCGGCATGAGATAGGTCACCGCATAGCGAATCTTTTCATCGCCTTGTGGCTCCAACTTCGCTTTAAACCTGCTGCGAACTTCTAGAATCAGCTTCTGGACAGCCTCCAAATTTACTTTTTCCCCTCCGACAAGGATCGTCGTATCTCCCTTGAGAACCCGCGCTTCCAGGACCTTGTAAATTCTGTCTAATGACTCAAGAACGGGATCAACCCCGACCATGACCGTAGCCTCAGCCGCTGCTTTCACTTTCGGACCCTCTGCCTGGCCGGAAGAAAGAACAGAGACAAAGACCTGGGCGGCTTCCGCGGCAGTCACTGGGGCGACAACTAATACAGTTTTAACAGCTTCTGCCCCGGTTCCAGGCGTGCCAAGTTTAATCACCCGCATCTCCGAGCGGATAAAACGCCCTGGCTCTTGGGTCGCTGGCACCGGTCCAAATCCATAATGTGCTTGCAGCGCCTCAAAATCTTTTTCCGCTTTCTTATCACTCTCTCGTCGCAGCTCTTCGACACGATTCAGCACTCGCCTAAATGAGTCTCGCTGCTTCAACTGTTCGTAAAGCATTCCATAGTCTCGTGTTTGCTCGGGCCTGCCCACCATCGCGCCGTTAGGATGAAAAGCGCTGGTCCAGAACTCTTCAAAGAAACTGTAATCACCGATCTGTGACCGTTGCAACAGGTCATTATAGGCAGGCCAGTTCGCATAAATCTCACCCAGGATTTGCGCACCCGTTTTCCGGACCGTGGACTGCTCCGCGAGCAAGTAGTCGAGGAAACTCTGCTGGAGATCCCGATGAACATCTTGGGCCTCATGAATGGCCTCATGGAGTCTTTCATGTTGAAGGTTATACCTGAGATCCTGAGGGTCCTTTAAAATGGGGCTTGTGATTTGCAGTCCGTTAAAGCGAAGCATCGCCATATAAGAGTCTTTGAAGCTTTCTCCGCCGGCCCAGGCTTTGAGTTCTCTCAAGCGCACAAGCTCCTCTTCATGGAGAACTCGTTCTAACCCCTCCATAATCAAGAAAGCAACCTCTCGCGTTCGCTCCAACCGCACTTCAGGAGCAGATGTCAGAGAGCTGACTTGATATCTAGCTTCTCTAAAATCAGCGCGCAAAAAATCAACCGAGCTTTGCGAAAGTGGTTGTTGTCCTGCGGCAAAAAACCCCAGATCATTCCCCGTCCATCCCAGCCTTGAAATTTCTTCCAACATAAAATTAATTTTACTCCAGACGGAATCAACCACCAGTAAATCGGGCGTCACAAGCACTCCCATGCGCGGATCAATATCATGGGGGCGAGATCGGCCACTCGCGAACGCATTGGTGGCGGTACGCACTTCGGCCCTCGACACGGCGGTCGAGGACTCTTGTGTCGTCCTGCTAAGGCGGGATCGCACTTCGGAACGGCGGGGCGGCGGCTGATGGATTTCTGTTTCAACGGTTTTCAGCTCT
This sequence comes from uncultured bacterium, assembly GCA_964393875.1. Lineage (GTDB taxonomy): Bacteria > Omnitrophota > Omnitrophia > Omnitrophales > Aquincolibacteriaceae > JAHFHB01. Next base: position 5,189 of record CAYMUZ010000101.1, read on the forward strand.
TCTTTGCGCCGGTCGATTTCATCTTGAATCTGCGAATAGTCTTCATCCCAAAAATTAAAGTCTCCCTGTTCCCTTTGTAGAATGGCTATTTCACCGTGAATACCGCCGCTTTCCAGCTCAAGTGCAAGCCGGTTGTAATCTTCCACCAAATCACCGAGAGCTGTTTCGAAATAGGTGCCCGCAATAAAAACCGGTTGGTCCCATGCCGTTGTCCGGGCCAGCGTCACCCCGGCACGGTGTTCAAAGATGACTTCTGCTGAACCTCTCAGGGTCCGGAAGTAAAGTTCCGCCCGCTGTTGCAACGTTTTAAACAGCAAATCCTCATAGTCACCGGCGATGGCCTGAAGCAATGTTTCTTCATCATGATTCCAATCCCCGGTTTCACGCAAATCAAACTGCCGCTCAGCCATCATCCATGCAAATTGTTCTTGATCGACTATCCGAATCACAGAAAGATCTACACTGAACTGCCCCGGGAGAGGTTCCGGAATTTCAATGCCAAAATCGAAGCGCATCTTTTGCTTAAATTTTCGGAACTCCACGGCAGAGTTTTGCCTGTCGGAAGTCTCCATTATTTCATAGCTCACAGGAAACCAGGGTTTGAGGGGCCCAGGCGAATTCAATGGCCGGTCGATTCTTTTGCTCCACGCGGCGGTTTGTTCAAACAAGCGGTCCGCCTCCTTTTTTTCTGTCTTGGTGAGCCCCCCATAAAAAACCCGTAGCTTTTTTAAAAAACTGCCTGTCGGATGCCCTTGGTCTAAGCGCCTATTTTGAAATGCCGTCAGCCGCAAATAAATTCTGCCGATCAACCGCTGTGCTCGTGGCATTATTTTTTCGTTCAAAAGAGCGCTGTAAAGCTCCAAGCGCTCGGCGCTTTGCGTCAGCGCTTGCAGCACCTGGTCCTGGGTTTCTCCCGGCTCTGTCTGAATTAACCGTTCCCATTGTTCCTGCGCCAAAGCCTGCAGATTCTGGGCAAGGCGGCGGTCTTTAGTCATTTGATTGTGCACGGTTTTTTGCTGACGAAAAAATTGATGTGTCGACTCTTGTATTGCCTGGTCAATCGCCGTTATTTTTTCTTGAAGCGGGTCAGATAAAGTGGCGGACTCTTCGGCTTCATTTCGAATCTGCGCCGACTGACGACTCAGACGAAGAATCTCGTTTGTGATTTCATCATACTCCTGCAGCAGCCGGTAGATAAATAAAGAGGGTCGGCCTTGTACATCTCGAACAGCCCACAGCAAATAGGGTTCGTTCGTCAACTTGGCCGCAAGGTCATTGGCCCGTCGCAAAAGCCCCCGCCACAACTGGGCCTGATCCGTCAATTCCCGATACATAACCGTCAGTTTTTTTGTGCCTTCCTGTAGGGCTCTGACGCGCTCCAACGCAGGCTCTAATGGATCCTGTCGCACTTCGGCCCTTGCGGCGGGACTTTTTTCGCTGGGTGGGGGTTTGAGGGCGGCATGTTTTTTTAAAGCTGTTTCTATTTGCTGTAAAAGAGGCTTGAGCGGGGATTTGTCACCCTCTTTCTTGCCCGCCTCCAACGCAACCGTCAGCCTTTCATAGGCGGCGCCGCGAATTTCGCGCTCCAATTTTTCAGAATTAAGAGCCTTTAAAAGCGCCCCCACGGCTTTGGGATTGCGGGTCTTACCCATTTGCCCGATGGTAAAAGCCAGCCCTTCCTGTACGTTTCTCTGGATCGCGGAGTCAATTTCAGAAGCTCTATAACCGTCCTGCGCGTCGCGCACCTTGAGGGTCGCCTCTTCAGAGATTCCTTGGTAGAACACCAATGTATCGAGCATTTCCGAGGCTCGCCAACCCAAAAACCTATCCGGGTCTTGCAGAAGCAGGGTCAAGCGGCTGGCGAGTTTTTCCGCGGCCGGCCCTTGAACGGTTTTCACCCAATCGGTCTTGTCCAGATGATTCAGCATGCTTTTTCTAAAATCCACATCATTCCTGGAATCCTCCGCCATGCGCAGAAAAAATCCCTCTTTTTCTTCTCTTGAAACTTTTTCCAGCGCACGCTCAAAACGCCAAAAGTTGTCCCTTTCTTCCTTTGTCAGAGGACTGAAATAGCGCGTCAGAATTAGGTCGGCTTGAGCATTGCCTTGGCGGCCCATTTCAAAAAGAAGTTCTAAAGACGCCGCATCTTTGGTGGTTTTAAATAAAATCCTAAGGACATCCGGTTTATCCTTCCGGTCCCCAAGCCAGGTTCTCAACGCTTGGACTAAGGAAGGTTCGGTTCCGTTGTTTGCATCCAGAAGAGTCGTCATCCCAGACTCTAAATCCCGCTGATCACTCTTCCAAAGTTTCGCCGGAGCACTGCCGGAATCCTTAGCGACTCTTTCCAAAAACCAATCGAGGTCCGCGATTTCCGCCATCGCGGCAAAAAGCGCTAAAGAAATAGAGGAAGCCTCCCAGGATATTTCTTTGCCTGCCGCAGAGGCCTCTTGCTCCGCTTGGTCGATTTGAGATTTGAATTCACGCCGGAGCTCTTGCTTCACCGGACTCTGCCACCAATCCTCCCCCAAATCTTCCGCCAAAGAACGGATTAAATCCCGGCGAAAAAAACTCCCCCAATGCGGATCCAGAATCGCTTTGGCCAAAGCCTGCCTTCGCGTTTCCGGCTCAAAAGATTGAATCCTTGCCTGCGCTTCCTGAAGCACTTTCTCAATTCCCTCCCGATTTTTAAATTCCTTGAACGGGAACCCTCGCAGTCTTTCGGAAAGCCTGACAAAAGGCAGAAAGGCTTCAAAGCCTTCCTCGGTCAGAGGAATGGCCTGAAGAAGAAGTTCGGGCCCTTCTTTTTCATCCAGCATGGTTTGGATGTTCTCATCAACACCATAAAGCCCGTCTCCACCATGGGGTCCTGCGGCCCCAAAAAGGGCGAGCATGAGATGAAGCAGTTTGGGGTCGCCCGGGTAACGCTCCAGCAAAAGATGCAGTGCCAAAATACGATTGTTTCTTTCCACCGCGCCGTTTTTTAAGACCTTCTCCAATTCGGGCCTTTGAAAAATCACGCCCTTATGGCTGTGGAGATTTTCTAAAATCCGCGTCATGGATTCCTGTGCTGTTTCACGTGCGTCGAATTCAAATTTTTCCCTCGATCCCGCCACTTCCGCAAGCTGCATCAAAATACCTGACCGGTAAGGAAAGTTCCGGAGCATCCACGTCGCGAAGCGCTGTGTTTTGGGGGCAGGAGCATCCAGCGCCAGCTTCAACATCCAGTCCACGGCAGGCTCGCCGATTCTTTCAAGTGTCTCCGTGACTTGCCCAAAAATCAGCGCGGATTTTACAGCCTGTTCTTTATTCTCAACCGTGTTCACCGAGGATGTCGCAAACTTCAATTCAAACGCGGTTTTAGTTTGAGGCACCTCCGCGAAATAAAAACCCCCCAAGCGGGCCAGGATTTCAAGATTTTCAGGCAAGGCCTCGGGGACCCCGAAAATCGCCGCATAGGATTCGGCCGCCGCTTTGGCCGTATAAGTATCCTCATCTTGCAAGGCGGCGCGCAGCGCAGGCTCGACGCGCTCCTTCAGGGCGGCATCACCCCTGCGTCCTACGCCGGACATTTCCCGTTCGAGATCTCGCACCGCCAGTGAACGCCTGTTAGGCGCAGGGTCTCTTAATTGCCGCATAGCATTTTCCAAAGCAGTCGTATCTAATTTTTCCGGAAGTCCGGTGCCAGACGCGGATGCGGCTTCCTTGGGTTTTGGAAAATGAAAAGATTCGGCCACATGGTTTGAGCCTTCAGGCTTCCTGCGGGACGCCCCGGCTCGCGCAAAGGCTTTTTGCGTTTCTCGAAGACGCCGAATCTCCACTTCAAATGCCGCGACGACTTTCGGGTCCGCGGCGGGATTCTTTTTCAATGCCTCCAGCTCTCTTTCTAAATCGGAAAGGGTTCTTCCCTGATCGGGCTGGGTTCGCGGAGCCAGTTGGGCCACCGTGGTGGAATCCACCACCAAGGGTTTCCAGTCCACATCCTGATAGTTCAAGGCATGCCCACCGTCAATCCGGAGCACACCGGGGTCGTCTGAATTGGTCAGTCCGGCCAGAACAAGGTGCCGTGCATCCGGCTTTAAAAGGAAAAGGGTATCCCGGAACAAGAGGTGCGCCATCACGTCGCAATCAAATTCAGCATAGCCATTTTTCTGAATTGCATCGCGTTCCTGTGCGCTCACGGTCCTGCCGGGAATAGGCCGGATCGCCGCGCCTTCGACTTCTCGCGCGTACCGGCGATAGGTTCTTGTCACTTCAAGCGCCTTTTGAACGGCCCGCGCTTCGTCCATGCGAGTCCCCTGCTCTTTTTTGAAATCTTCATAGATTTTCCGGATGGCAGGATGCATGTCCTTAAATTCCTGCTGCATGCCCGCCGAGAATTCCGCTCTTTTGGAAACGGAAATGAACGCGTTTTGATCAAGCTTATGAATGACATAGGTGAGGGTCAGCGGGTGGTCCAAGCCATTAGGCGCGCTCAAACCGCCTTTCTGGTTGAGAATGAGAAAAAGGCCTTTGCCGCTGTCGATAATCGCCTGATGCTCCACCTCTCCATTAAGAAGCATGGGCAGTTGAATCCGGGCCCCCTTGGACAGAGGTTTCAAAGTCAATTTAACTTGAAGGGTCTCGCCAGTCCGATTGCCCCGGCTAAACAGCCGGTCCGGCGCTTTTTTTAGATGCCCGTCCTGGATGTCATCATACGCCGTGAGATAAAAAAATTCTCCGGGCGCCACATTGCCGGAAAGTTCGGCGAGAATGGCGTTCTCCTGTGCTTGCCCATGCACCTTGATGGTGCCGTCGGCACCGCGTTCATAAAGAGGGGTTTCTTGATAGGCAGGCGTAAAAGGCGCAAAAAGATTTTCCTGAAACATGCCGCCAAAAGGCAGATGCGTCTGAATCACATGCTCGGCTGTGCCGGCATCTTCAGGAACATGGTCCAAAACAGTGACTTGAAACTCTCCCTTCTGGGAAACAACCGCTACCTGGGAAGACGGATTTTCGACGTTGGGTTCAGCGCTCTGCCGCTGCGGAGTGCGTGTTTCTTGCGGTTTTTTAGGGGGGGCTTCCTTCGGCCCCCACAGCACAGCGGCCAAAAATAAAACGGCCGCAACTCCGACACCCAACATTCCAAAGAGAAGGCCGGCCTCGATAAAATTCTCGAGGGTTTCATTCCACCGCTTTGGTGCTGCCTGTTTTTCAGTCGCTTCGATATGCACACGTTGGGGTTCTGCCATCATCGCGGAACTTAACAAAGGCTGTGGCGCAAATACTGGTTTGTAAGGCTCCGTTTTGGTAACTGCCGGGATTTGAGCAGACGCTGCCGGTTTAAAAATGCGCTCGATTTCACGAATGGCGCGCTTGGACGGCATACGCCCCAAATTATTCTTAAGAATGATCAGCGCGTTTTCTTTGAGCCTGGTCAACCGTTCTTGAGAAACCTGCCGTGGGTTTTCCTCCACAAGGAAAGCCGTTCGATCAAGCAGCCGTAACCGGTATTTTTTGCCGCTCATTTTTTGCGCCAGATAGTTATCGCGCGCGTCGTCTCCCAGCGCCATGCCCTGAGCCCAAAGTTTTCGGATGATATCCAAAAACTGATTTTCAAGAGAGTGTCGTAATTTCGCACGCTGTCTTTTACTAGAACCCGCGGACAAAGTTTTAAACACCGGCGTGCCCGGCATAAAATCCATCAAAATGGCGTCTGCAACCGCCTTTTCTCCGGCATCTGCAAGGGTCCCCTCCCTCAAAATTTCTTTGCCGGGCTGCGCCCCAGGCTCAAAATAAAACGACCGATGATTGAAAGGCACGACACCTTGAAAATCCGCCGGATGCTGTTTCAAAACAGCATCCACTGTGAATTCACGCGCTAAAGAACCTCGGAAAATAAATGCCACGTTGCCGCGCTCCAGTTTTGCAATTTTGAGCGCATATCTTTTGGTGTTTTGCCGGTCTTCCGGCCCTTCGCGACGGGTAAATTCGTAACCCGCTCCCATAGAACCTTCTTTGATCAGGCCGCGAAATTCAAACCCGTCGCTTCCCAAGCGCTCGATAATTTGCGCCAATCGCGGATAGGTCTCTTGAATCACCTGCTTCTCCGCCGCCCAGCGCTCTTGGCGTGTCGCAGTCTCTGATCGAGCTTGGGTGCGAATCTCCGAACGGCTGCCGAAGTCGCGCTGCAGGCCTTCCCAGGCACGACGCCACGCCTCGGGATCGCCGCGGGCCGTGGATTGTGTTTTTTGAACGCCGGGCGGATAGAGATAAACCTGAATTGCGTCCGCGATATTTCCCACCGTGGGCGCACCCGTGTCCGCTTTAAGCAGTTTCAGAACTTTTCCTCCGCGTGTAATTTGCCCCTCACTGAGAAAACGTTCAAGAACGGCAGTGACGATCTGCGCGTCAGGCTTTTCTCCGTCGGGAAAAGCTTGTATGATTTTTCCGCCAAATTCCTCGATCACCGCTCGGCGTTTTTCTTCCGAACTTTTTATCGGGGCCCGTATTTTTTCTGGTTTAGGAGTGTCGTCTTTCGGCTTGCCGTATTTGAGAAGCAGTGTCAGCCAATAACCCGCAAGAGCGGCTTCGTATTCCGGCGTGCCTTCCTGGGCCACAGTCATGATTCTTTTTACTTCCTCCTGAAACTCATGATCTATCGCCTCAAGTGCATTGAGCGATTCTTCCTTCGGCCGGGCCCGGATCAATCTCCGCAGCAGTGCGGCATTTTTTCCATCGTGTTTAACTCTGAGCAGCGCCAGCCACTCGGTGATGAAACCTGTTTGGGCTCTGTTGAATTCAGCATCGCCAGCACGAGGGTAACGGCGGTCGTGACTCAGCGGTTCAGAGACGACGGGTTCAACTGTTGGCAGCGGCTGTGCCGGCAAAGCCGTAAAAAGACGCTGGCGTTCCTGTTGTGTTTTGAGAGAAATCTCCAGCGAAAGTTCCTCCCCTCTTTTGGGGATGAATACGCCGGTGAGGCCCCGCGCCTCCAACTGTTTTTTCAAATTCTGTTTTGCCGCATCATCGCCATGCACCAATCCGGTTCGACCGGCTAAAACGCGCAAAGCCAAATCGATAAGATCATAAAGATCACCATGCGCACCAAAATCATGCCCAATAACGTCCGCAAGAATTGTGACTGGCACGGGCACCCATCCTCCGTTGATCTTTTCCATAAGAACCAGGTCCCGTAGACCTTCTGCGAGCTGACGGCCGTAAGTCCCTGGAAATTGATATCCCACTTGCACGATGGCATTGTTGGGGTCGGTTCCAAGCGCTTCTAAATAATGTAAAGAACGCCCTCCGGCCAGAGACCCGGAACCCGCGAGAACAAAATACGGTCCACCAAGCGCACCGCTTGTGATCACTTCCCGAAGGCTGTTATTGACAAAAAGAACCGGGGGCTCCCCCTGTTCGAGCTGCCCAATCTCAACCCCGGTCAGC
>CAYMUZ010000102.1:0-2546 GCA_964393875.1 uncultured bacterium
GGAGATTCAGCAAAATAGATTTTCCGCCATGGGCGGATCCGCCTCTGGAGGAAAAAAATTAGGCAGAACGATAGCCACCAACAGCGAAATGGGAGTGAAAGATTTGTCAAACATAGTGAAATTAAAAAAAGAAGTGCGAGACTTGCTCGACGACAGCGCCGAGCGCCTCGGACTTTCTGCCCGAGCCTATCATCGAGTTATCAAAATAGCTCGCACGATAGCCGACCTCGAAAATTCTCCGGAGGTCGAAGCGAATCATATCCTAGAGGCGATACAATATAGACCGAAGGTGAATCCGTAGAAAAAAGATGTATAATAGCAATGATATGGTGACCAAAATAATTAAAAATAAAATAACCCAGAATGAATTGAAAAACCTTGCCCGCGAGCAATATGGCGATGTTGTCAAAGCAGTTGTGGATATTGACCGGGACCTTTTAGCGATTGATGCTCAACTTCATTCTGACCTTGAGGCCCTGCTGCTTGGGGAAGGCTCAAAGCAAAAAAATCTTTGGGGCATCAACCTGTATCCACAAGCTCGTGGTGAGGATTTTATCGAATATGATTCAATGATCAATGTGCGGCCTTCGAGCGGCAACCGCAGCCGCGGGGTTGAAAATGCCGATATCCGCAAAAAAGTTTCCGAAATCGTCGCCAAGTGGGCCACGCGATGACTTCTCAGCATCAAGAATTGGCAGCCGGACGGTGGAAACAGATGTCTCTACTTGAGCAAATGGCCCATATCGGCAGCGAGGTTGACCGCGCGCTCAACTGGAAGACAAAAAACAATACCGCTTTTTGCCAAAAATCAGTGGACCGGGCTCTTGAACTTTTGGACTTAAGCCTCGAAAGCACCTCGGAATTTCCGCGCCTCAAAGAACTGGCCCGAACCCGCGAAGCCCTTGTTGATTTTTTCTATGGCGACAATGAATATCATTCGTCTGAAAACACATGGCGTAAGTATTTTTTGCAATTTGCTTTTGCGCTTCGGAAACAGTATTAGGAAAACAGGACAGAAACCTATGAATTCACTGACCATGGCCGATATTTTCGCTGGTTCCCAGCAGCTTCCTTTTGACCCGCATGCGGGATTTACACTCCGCAGTATGCTCAACGGCGTCAAACAAACCGCCGGGAGTTTTGCCCGGTTGTACGGACTCGATGAAACTTATCTTGAGGCCGTGATGAACGGCACGAAACCGCTGACGCGCGAGATTGCGCGGGCGGTGGAAAAGCACGGGCCGCTCAGCGCGCGGCTGCTCATGACCCCGGAATTTTGCAGGCAGATTCCTGTCACGGATGATACCGAAGACGGCGTGGTCGTTTTCTCTGCTGAAGCGCGCAGAAAAAGCCTGCGCAGTTTTGACCGGGGGCCCAAAGACGGAAAAAAAGTCCCTTACTATGAGTATGCCGACACCGCCATGTCCAAACGCTCGGCCTTCCGTCCGGAATGGATCCGCGAGCTTTTTGTGTGGGACGGGCAAAGTGCCAATTTACCGGACTATTTTTTTAATCGCGGCCATCTTGAATATCAACTGACCTACTACATCGGCAAAGTCAATCTGCACTGGATTGACATTCACGGCCAAAAACACGTCTGGCAAACCGAGACCGGAGACAGCTTTTACGTAACGCCCTTTGTCTCGCACACTTTTACGACCCGCGGAAAAGACAACGGCCTCATTCTGGCCGTGACCTATTGCGGCGCGATTGCCTCAGAAGCCTTTCAAACAGACATTCACTCCATGGACCTTGAAGCGTATCTCAAGAAGATTCACCCAAAGACCCAATCTGCGCCAATGCCCTTGGTGACCGATGCGGACCATGGTCTCATTCTCCGGCGCTATGCGGATGCCCGGATTGAAGAAAATGATGCCTATGTTTTAAGAGAACTCCTTTCAGGCATCCCGTCCCAAGCAGGTTCCAGGGTGCTGGAATATACGGTGAAACAGTCCGTGGGATGGGGCAAGCTGGATATGCAAACCGCTGCGGACCGCTGGGGCTACAACGTCGGTGAGGTGCCGGTGGTGCTGTGCTGGGGTTCGCACGAACGCGAAATAGAGCCGGGCGCGTCTTTTCTGATCAGCTCTCAAGTTCAGCATGCGTTCCGCCTTCGCGCCAAGGGGCAGGGAAGGCTGGCCGTCCTGGAAATCAAGCCCGGGGCCGGAGATCCCTACGAAGAACTCGCGCTGATCCGGCGCTACGCCGGTGAAGCAGGCCTCAAACGAGTCCACACCGAAAATCTGCAGTGGTTTTAAAACTATGCATAAAAAACTAAAAGTATCCATTCAGACCTTCGGCTAACCAATGGCGCTGCGTTTACACCCTCGTTTGCGGGATACTCAGAAAGCTTTATCCTGATGATCAAGCCGTTCTTTCCCCCTGATGAGGCGACCCGGCTGGCGTCGCTCAGAAAACTGAATATCCTCGATACGCCAGCCGAAGAACGTTTCGATCGCATCACGAGGCTGGCCAAGCAGTTCTTTGGAGTATCGATTGTGCTGGTTTCCCTGATTGATGCCGGCCGGCAATGGTTTAAATCACGT
>CAYMUZ010000103.1:0-5611 GCA_964393875.1 uncultured bacterium
ACCACATTTTAGCCAACGTGAACGGTGCGTTCAACGCAGTGCTATTGCGCGGTGATGCGGTGGGAGATGTTTTACTTTACGGCCGTGGGGCAGGCAGCCTGCCGACGGCCAGTGCTGTGGTGAGTGATCTCATTGATATTGCCAAACGAGGCACCGATCGCTTTGCCGATTTGTCGCTGGTGATGCGGGCCATTGGGCCGGCGCTTAAAGTGGCCAGCATCTCGTCGATTTTATCACGCTACTATTTACGTTTTCATATCACGGATCGTCCGGGGGTGCTCAGTAAGATTGCGAGAGTGTTAGGGAGGCATGGCATCAGTATTTCCGACTGCGTTCAGAAGATTAGAAACGAAGGCGGCGTGGTGCCGCTGATTTTACTTACGCACGAAGCCCCGGAACGGAACGTGCGTGAAGCGATTCGCTCGATTGACCGGATGAGTATTGTCCGAGGGCTGTCGCAGGTGATTCGTATTGAAGGGGGAGGAAACTCATGAGCAGTAAAAAATTCGCAGTGAAGAAAATCGGAATCATCGAGCGATATCAGGAATTTCTTCCTATTACCGAAAGTACGCCGATCATCTCGCTCAATGAGGGGAACACCCCGCTTATTTTAGCAGAGGCTTTGCCTCAGGAGTTGGGACTGAAAAACGTACGTATTTATTACAAATTTGAGGGGCTCAACCCGACGGGGTCTTTTAAAGATCGTGGAATGACCATGGCGTTTTCAAAAGCCGTTGAGAGCGGCGCTAAAGCGGTGATTTGTGCTTCGACCGGCAATACGTCGGCTTCGGCGGCGGCCTACGCATCGCGCTGTGGGCTAAAATGTTTTGTGCTGATTCCTGAGGGTAAAATAGCGAAGGGGAAATTGATTCAGGCTTACCGTTACGGTGCTAAAACGATCATGATTAAAGGTAATTTTGACGAGGCGCTTGATCTCGTGAAGAAAATCGCTGAGAAGGATCGCATTACGCTGGTCAACTCGATCAATCCTTTCCGCATTGAAGGGCAGAAGTCTGCGGCATTCGAAATTGTCGATGATCTTGGGGATGCTCCCGAATATCACGCAATTCCTGTGGGGAATGCCGGAAATATCACGGCTTACTGGAAAGGCTATACGGAATACAAAAAGGCCGGGCGTTCTGAAACGCTGCCGCGCATGCTTGGATTTCAGGCGGCGGGGGCTGCGCCGATTGTAGAAGGTCATCCCGTGGCTAATCCTGAAACAATTGCGACCGCTATCCGCATCGGAAATCCTGCGAGTTGGCAGGGAGCCGTGGCGGCGCGCGACGAGTCGCGCGGCTTGATTGAGGCGGTCACGGACGATGAAATTCGTGCGGCTTACCGATTTATTGCCGAACGCGAAGGTGTTTTTGCAGAGCCTGCTTCGGCCGCGGCTGTGGCCGGAGTCATCAAACTTGCGAAGAGAAATTTTTTTGAACCCAACAGCCGGTTGGTCATTACGCTGACGGGTGCGGGGTTGAAAGATCCTGATTTTGCGCTCAGCTTTGATGATCCGATTGCCTGCGTGGAACCATCACTCGATAAAGTGCGTGAGGTGATTGAATCATGAAATACATTGTTGTTTCCTTGCCGGGAGCGGCGGATCACCCCTGTGATGAACTGGGAGGAAAAACCCCACTGGAGGCTGCGAAGATACCCCATTTACATGGGTTTGCCAAGGTTGGAAAAGTGGGAACCGCAAAACTTTATTCTGAACGGCTGGGGGCACTTCCGGATGCGGCGTTGCTGCAGCTTCTCGGGTATGATGCGGATAAAATTTATACGGGCCGCGCCCCGCTGGAAGCCGCAAATCTGGAATTGAAACTGGAATCCAATGAGGTCCCGTTTCGCATTAATCTGATTACCGAATCCGGAGGGCGCCTTGCGGATTCGACCGCGGGCAAGATCACAAACAAGGAATCGCGGGCGCTTTTAAACTTTCTCAATAAAAAACTGGCAAGTGATTTCGTGCGTTTTTTTGCCGGAGCGGGGCACCGCCATGTGGCTGTGATCAAAGACGCGCATGGCTTTGAAGCCCTGTCGGCGAAAACCACGCCGCCACAGGATATCCTCGGTGAGCCGATTGAAGCGCATATGCCAAAGGGGCCGGGCAGTGAACTGCTAAAAAAACTCATGTCGGATGCGCGCCTGCTTTTGCAGGATCATGAAATTAATCAGGTGCGGCTTGATCTCAATGAAAACCCGGCCAACATGATCTGGTTTTGGGGACAGGGGCGTATGCCGCAGCTCGAAAAATTCAGCCGGGAATACAATCTTTCCGGAGCGATCATCAGCGATGCCGAGTATGCCCGCGGCATTGGCCGTCTGAGCGGCTTGACCGTGATCGAGGCCGGCGATTCCGGAGAAGATGCCGGGGCCGTGCTCGAGCGTAAGAGCCGGCTGGTGCTTGATGCGCTTGAAGAAAAAGACTGGGTTTTGTTGCATCTGACCGATTGTGATGCGCGCAGCCGCGAGGGGAAACTGCGCGAGAAAATATCAGCGCTTGAGGCGGTCGATTATTTTCTGCTCTCAAAATTGAAGGCGGCGATGGATAAGCTCAAAGATGTGCGCATCCTGGTGACGCCGCTTTATCCGGCATCGTGGCAGCAGTGTAAAAGGCTGAAAGAAACGGCGCCTTTTGTGATTTCCGGAAAAAATATTATGCCGGATGATATCGAAAAGTTTTCAGAAACTGCGGCAAAAGTTTCAGAGCTCAAGCTGAAGGGGCTGGAGCTCATGTCGCATTTCACGCATCAGTCGGTTTGACGGAGCCGCAGCCATGACCCTGGTGGTTCAAAAGTACGGCGGCAGTTCGGTGGCGAATGCAGATCGAATCAACCACGTTGCGCGCCGGGTGATCGCAGAAAAACGTAAGGGGCGTGAGGTGGTGGTGGTCGTTTCCGCATTGGGCGATACGACAGATGAATTGATTGACTTAGCGCATCAGATTACAGCCAGTCCGAGTGATCGTGAAATGGATATGCTGCTTTCTACGGGCGAGCAGGTCTCGGTGGCGCTTTTAGCGATGGCGATTCAAGAACAAGGTGAAAAAGCGGTTTCTTTCACGGGGCCGCAAATCGGGATCTTGACAGATCCGTTCCATACCAAAGCGCGCATTCTCGGCATTGATACGACACGCATCCGCCAGGCGCTGCGCCAGAAAAATATTGTGGTGGTGGCCGGATTTCAGGGGGAGAGTCAAGCCGGAGAAATTACAACGCTTGGCCGCGGCGGCTCTGATTTGACAGCCGTGGCTTTGGCGAAAGCGCTGAACGCGAAGTACTGCGAAATTTACACAGATGTCGACGGTGTTTTTACAGCTGATCCGCGCGTGGTGCCGGGCGCGCGCAAGATCGATGTGATTAGCTACGAAGAAATTCTTGAAATGGCCTCGCTCGGAGCGCGTGTGATGCATAACCGGTCGGTGGAGGTGGGACAGAAATTTAATGTCCCAATTTATGTGCGTAACTCTCGCAACTTCAGCGAGGGAACGCTGATTACAAAGGAGACGAAGAAAATGGAAGAAGTGACTGTGCGGGGTGTGGCGCTTACCGAAGATGAAGCGAAGATTACTTTATTTCGTGTGCCCGATCGCCCGGGCATTGCGGCGACGCTGTTTAAACTCTTGGCCGATAGCAAGGTCAATATTGACATGATTATTCAAAATAAAACAGAAACGCGCACGACCGATATTTCGTTTACCGTTTTTAAAAGCGAACTCCGTAAGGCGATGGAGGTGGTCAAGAAAGCGGAGAAGACTTTAAATCTGGGGCATGTTTCCTGTGATGAAAATATTGCCAAGGTCAGCATTGTGGGCATCGGCATGCGCTCGCATTCGGGCATCGCCTCCAAAATGTTTGGTGCGCTGGCGCGAAAAAAAATCAACATCGATATGATTTCGACTTCAGAAATCAAGATTTCATGCGTGGTCGACGGCAAAAAAGGCCGTTTGGCGGCGAGGGTGATTCACAGAGAATTCGGTCTCGACAAGCCCGTCAAAAAAACAAAATGACTCCCTCCTCCAAGATGAAGGATAAAGTGAGCATGAGTTCCAAACTGAAGCAGGTTTTACTTTACGACACGACCCTTCCCTTGGCCTTGTGGGCCAAGGGCTGCTCTGCGGCGATCAATGAAATCGCCGTCAGAGTTCGGTCGTTGATGCCCTGGAAAATGTTGAGATGAAGGATAAGGTGAGCATGAGTTCCAAACTGAAGCAGGTTTCACTTTACGACACGACCCTGCGTGATGGCACGCAGGCCGAGGGAATCAGCTTGTCTGTACATGACAAAATTTTGATTGCTAAACGGCTCGACGCTTTCGGCATGCACTATATCGAAGGCGGATGGCCGGGATCCAACCCCAAAGACATGGCTTTTTTTAAAGAGATCAAAAAGGCGGGTATTCGCCGCGCAACGATTGTTGCTTTTGGCGCGACGCGCCGCGCGCACACGCCGGTGGCGGACGATGCGAACGTCAAGGCTCTGCTTGAGAGTAAGACGAGTGCCGTTACTATTTTTGGCAAATCGTGGGATTTCCATGTGGCGGCTGTTTTTAAGACGTCTCTTAAAGAGAATTTGCTGATGATTTATGAAACCGTGGCTTACTTGTGCTCCAAAAAGCGTGAAGTGATCTACGATGCGGAACATTTTTTTGATGGATTTAAGGCCAACTCCGATTATGCCATTCAAACGCTGCAGCACGCCGCACGCGGGGGAGCTTCGAACATTACCCTTTGTGACACCAACGGCGGAACATTGCCGCACGAGATTCGCCGCGCGATTTTGCACGTGAAACGTTCAGTCAAAGTGCCGCTCGGAATCCACTGCCACAACGACGGCGAGTTGGCCGTGGCGAATTCGATTCAAGCGGTGGGAGAAGGCTGCCGGCTTGTGCAAGGCACGATCAATGGTTACGGTGAGCGTTGTGGCAATGCGAATCTCATCAGCATCATCCCCATTCTTCAGGTCAAAATGAAGAAAACCACGCTGAGTGCCTCGCGTTTAAAAGAGCTGACGCAGTTGTCGCATTATGTTGCGGAGATCTGCAATATGCCGCTTCAGAGCAATCAGCCGTTTACGGGACGCTCCGCGTTTGCGCACAAAGGCGGCGTTCATATCAACGCCATGATGAAAAACTCACGTACCTATGAGCACATGGATCCAAAAATAATCGGAAATCACCGCCGCTATCTGGTCTCAGAGCTGGGCGGCAAGACCAATGTGATGTTGAAAGCCCGTGAGTTGCAGCTTGATTTTGACAAAGAGTCGCCGGAGGCACGAAAGGTGCTGGCTGAAATTCAAAAACTTGAAAGCGAAGGGTATCAGTTTGAGGCGGCCGAGGCTAGCTTTGAGCTTTTGGTGCACCGCCTGATGGGCCGGCGCAAACAGTTTTTTACCGTGATGTCGGTGGCCGTGCATTCTGAGGGCATCGGCAGTGGGACCCCCAGTTCTGTGGCTGAGGTGAAGGTTGAAGCCAAAGGGCGCGAACACTTCGAAGTCGCCGAAGGCGATGGGCCGGTCAATGCGCTGGATAACGCCATCCGCAAGGCACTGCGCCAGTTCTATCCGGCGCTCTCGAAGATGCATCTGACGGACTTTAAGGTGCGCGTGCT
>CAYMUZ010000104.1:0-4986 GCA_964393875.1 uncultured bacterium
TGGCGCCGGTGAAAAGTAATTTGAAAAAGGTCGCAAACGGGTCGACGATGACGGTGCCGCCGAAGGCAGAGCCAGTTTGGTTCAGGGTGGCTGCCAAAGCCAAGCCGACACTGGCCAACCCGCCGAAAAGAATGATATTGCGGACTCGTTTATACAAGGGCTCGCTGACAAGCAGAAGCTCGAAAGTCGTCAGTATTGCCAACAGGCCCAGAACAATCCATTCAGGCATTAGGAGGTTTAGGTTCATTGGAGGATCGCTCCGACAGCAGGTTCAATGACCCTTAAAAGGATGCTAGGAAAGATGCCGGCGATGAGGAGTGCTCCGAGTAAAAGAATAAATGGGAAACGTTCAGAGAAACCTCGGGCATCTTTGAGGGAGGCCCAACGCGGATTGGGTTTGCCGTAGCAAACCTCGCGGACGGCGCGTAAAAGGTAGATGGCGGTAATCAAAACGCCAAAAACAGCAGCAATGACGACCGCCGGAAATTGCCGCCAGGCTCCGATAAAGACGAGCAATTCAGACACAAAATTGGAGAAGCCGGGCAGCCCGAGCGAAGCCATTGAAGCCATGATCATGCTGAGTGAGATGAATGGCATGGTTTTGGCAATACCGCCAAAATCGTGCAGATTGCGCACGTGCGTGCGTTCATACAAAAAACCAATGACTGCAAATGCACAGGCCGCCATCACGCCATGTGAAAACATCAAAAGCACGGTGCCGGATAGACTGACGGAGTTCATGGCGGCAATGCCGAGCAACACGTAGCCCATGTGACTAACGGAAGAGAAGCCGACCATGTATTTCATGTCGCTTTGGCGGATGGCGGCAAGACCCGCGTAAACAATGCCAATGCCTGCAAGCACTGAAAGCCACGGGGCTGAATGTTTCATGCCTTCCGGAAGGAAGGTTACCGCAACGCGCAGAATGAGATAGGGGCCCATTTTTTTAAGCACGCCCGCATGCAGCATGCTGACGGCGGTGGGTGCAGCGGCATAACCGATGGGGGACCAGCTGTGCACTGGCCAAAGAGAGGCAATGACCCCAAAGCCCACGATGAGCATGGGTGCGACGAGGTGCTGAAAATTCGCCGAGAGTCCCCCGTGTGCCTTGACGACGGCGGCAAGTTGAATCAGGTCAAAAGTGTTTGCTCCGGCTTCGCGGTAGAAAAGCAGGAGTCCAAAAAATGCCAGAACCGCACCGGTCGTGATAAAAAGGGTCAGTTTCATGGCGCCATACTCTTTATTTTTGCTGCCCCAAATTCCGATCATGGGGAATAGCGGAATCAGAGTCATTTCAAAAAAGACATAGAGGAAGAAAAGATCAAGGGAGGTAAATACGCCATAAATGCCGCCCGTGAGAATCAGATAGTAAAAAAGATATTCTTTGAGGCGCTCCTTGGGAGCGCATGCGACAAATGCGCCGGCCAGCGACACCAGCGCATGCAAAAGGCAGAGCGTGAGGTTAATGCCGTCAAAGCCTGATTTGTACTGAATGCCAAAAGAGGGAAGCCACGGGCGCGCCACCACAAACTGAAAGCCGCTCTGGGGTTCAAACTTGAAGAAATAAATAAAAATGGAGAGCGAGCAGACACTGCAGGCCAGCAAAGTAACACCCTTGATCCATTTTTCATTTTGAGCAGGTGAAAGAAGGACTGTGAGTGCTGCTGCCAGGGGAATCCAGGGCAAAAAGGCAATCATTTTAGGATCTCGTCCCGGAGACGAAGAGATAAATCAGCAGGCCCAGACCCGCCGTAAATATCAACGCATAAAATTGAACAATGCCAGTTTGAAATTGACGAACTCCATTGCCAATGCTGCGCGTGAGACGAGCGATGCCATTGGCGCCGATTTCAACGACCACCATTTTTTCAAAAAGGTCCGCAAAGGAAGCGATGCGTTCCTGCACATTTTGAATCAACCAGGCGTACAGATCGTCAACGAAGAATTTGCGCTCCAAAAGAATACGCGGGGCTGCTGCGAGTCCGGTTGAAATATGATTTTCATCATAATTTCTAAAAATAAAGAGGCCGAGCAGAAAACCAGCAGAGGCCAGGCTGAGCGACAAGGGCAAAAGAAACGAGCCGCTTTCGTGAGGGAGGGCATGTGTTTCGGGTAAGAGTTCTCGAATGGGGAGAAAACCTCCGAAGATGGCCAGGATGCCGAGAATACTGAGCGGCAAAAGCATACGCCAATCGGGTTCATGCGGCTCATGGGTGTTGTGGGAAGGGTCTTCGTGGTGAGCCAGGTGAATTGTGCCTGGCAAAAAGACGGCCCCCGAAAGACGGCCCATGTAAAACGCAGTGAGAAAGACCACAGTCACTGCGCAAAAAAACATCAAGGGCGGGCCGCTTTGGGCAGCGGTCAGGATTTCTTCTTTGCTGAAAAACCCGCTGGTGGGAGGAATGCCCATCAATGCGAGCGTGCCGGCGATAAATGTCAGGCTAGTGACCGGCATTTTTTTGATCAGAACGAAAAACTTTTTTTGCCCGCAGGCTCCCATATTCCAGATGTTTTGCGTGTGAAGCGCATGAATGAGACTGCCAGCGCCGAGAAAGAGCAGTGCCTTGAAGAAGGCGTGTGTAATCAGATGAAACATGCCGGCTTCGACGTGCCCGCGGCCGATGGCCATGACCATGTACCCCAGCTGGCTCAGCGTAGAGTAGGCCAAGATTTTTTTGATGTCGCTTTGAACTACGGCAATGAGCGCGGCCACGAGGGCTGTGAGGGTTCCCGTCCACGCGATGATCTGCAGAGCCGTTGGGCTCAGCGCCAGCAGAAAATAGATACGGGCAAGTAAAAACACGCCCGCCGCCACCATGGTAGCGGCATGAATCAACGCACTTACGGGTGTCGGGCCTTCCATCGCGTCGGGCAGCCATACGTGCAAGGGCAGCTGAGCCGATTTACCGACCGCGCCCATGAAAAGCCCCAGGCCGATCAAGGTCATGGCGCCTGCCGGAATCAACGCAAGGGCTGGGCTTGTCTTGATCATCATAAAGTTGAAGGTCCCGGATCCGTGTGTTTCTAAATGGCCCCACAAAAGCAGAATGCCGAACATCATGCCGACATCACCGACCCGGGTGGTCAGAAATGCTTTTTTGCCGGCGAGCGAGGCTTCGGGTTTCTGATACCAGAAACCAATTAGCAGGTAAGAGCTAAGGCCGACCAATTCCCAGAATATAAATGTCTGAATAAGGTTATTGGAGAACACAATGCCCAGCATGGAAAATGCAAAGAGGGAAAGGCTGGCAAAAAAACGCGAGTAACTTTCGTCACCGTGCATATAGGTCATGGAATAAAGAAAGATCAGTGTTCCGACGCCGGTGACGACCAGCAGCATGAGGTAGCTGAGGCCGTCGAGCAGAATGCCGAATTCAATGGTTAAAGAAGGAAGGCTGATCCAAAAAGTGCTGGTTTCAACGGGGAGCGCGTGTTTGTGCTGTAGTTCCAGAATTTGCGGCGCTAGCGAGAGTGCAAGCAAAAAACAGCTGAACATACCGACTGTGGCGAGGCGTGCAGACGCATGCGGTTTTTTCATCAGAAAGAAGAAAATCGTCGCTGCAATCAGAATGGGAATAGAAAAAATCAAACTAGCAATAGTGAGCATAGGACTATCCACGCAGGTCTTTAATTTCGTGGGTGTCGATCGATCCCTTGCACCGGAAAAGCAGTACGGCAATCGCCAGGCCGATAGTGACCTCTGCCGCTGCCACCACCATCACAAAAAAAGCGCTTAACTGCCCATTGAGATGGCCATGCAAGGCCGAGCCGGCGATCAGATTTAAATTGGCGGCGTTGAGCATGAGCTCAATGGACAGCAGAACCAGCAAAATATTGCGGCGGATCAGAACGCCCAGAATCCCGATGCAAAAGAGAAGGCTACTTAAAATAAGGTAATTGCTTGCGGGAATCATGCCTCATCCTTTTTAGCCAGGGCAATGGCCGCGAAGACACCCAACAGAATCAGCAGCGAAGTCCATTCAAAGGGTAAAAGGTAGTGCCTGAAAAGCAGATGCCCAATATTTTCCGCCGTTCCTTCTATAGATTCTAATGCCCCGAACGGGGTTCCCCGTACGAGGTTGATCAAACCGATCGCAAGCAGAAGGCTGATCACCCCGGCCGGGAGGAGGTAAAAAATGTTGAAGCGCTGGTGCAGTGAAATTTCGCGGGCGCTCACGCCCTGCAGCATGATGACAAAAAGGAAGAGGACGAGCACCGCGCCTGCATAAACGATGATGTGGGCCATGGCCACAAAATAGGCGCCGAGCAGGGTGAAATGGACGGCCAGGGCGAACATGGTGACCACAAGGCAGAGGAGAGCGCGTGCCGGACGAGGTTGAAACACCACACCGAGCGCGCTTAAGAGCGCGACGGCTGCAAAAAAATAAAAAAGAACGGCCTGACTCATACCGTTGACGGCGCAACCCCCCGAGAGGTTTGCGTCAAGAGAACGGCTTGATTGTGAGAGACCGTGAAAAAACCATCGCCGACATGAAAACTTTTTTCAGAACCGTCTTTTTCACGCACTTCGCACACACCCGGAAACGCCGCAGTGATGTAGGGAGCGTGGTTGGCCAGTATGCCCACCGAACCACTCGCGACAGGAATGCGGGCGTGCAAAATCTCTCCATGGTACTCGTGCCCCTGCGGGGTGGTGATTTGAAAGCGGAAAAAAGGCTGCATGCTTTTATCCTTTGGCTTTCATCTTTTCGTGGGCTTCGACCACATCTTCAATGCCGCCAACCATGTAGAAGCACTGTTCCGGAATGTGATCGAATTCCCCGGCCGCCACACGGCGAAAACTTTCGATCGTGTCTTTCAACCGCACGTATTTACCTTTAATCCCCGTAAACGCTTCAGCGACTGAGAACGGCTGTGACAGGAAACGTTCAATTTTACGAGCACGCGCGACAAGCTGCCGGTCGTCTTCAGAAAGTTCGTTGACGCCGAGAATCGCAATGATGTCTTTCAAATCTTTGTAGCGTT
>CAYMUZ010000105.1:0-2714 GCA_964393875.1 uncultured bacterium
TAAAGTAACGCGTCGTACTGCTGCTCATGTTGCTTAACTCAATTGAATTCGTTCCGGGGCTTGTTCCGGAATCATGGCCGGGATGAGCCCGCCTTTGCGAGCCACATTAATGACAGATTCATCACTTAGGCGCGTGAACGCCCCCGAATACTTACCGCCAAAAACAAGCATGTTAAAATTATACTTTTTATAGGCAAAATCAAGCTTATTATTCAACAGCGCCGGCACGGTCATGATGGGAACATGCACATACTCTTGAAAAACCCAATCTTCTTTGACCGCACGGGCAATGATGCCGTTCCAATCATCATCCCGGGTTTCGCAACCCAGGTACACATCACGCCCTCCGTGACCGGTACAAGGCTTCAGCACAATGGATTCTTTCTCATCTTTCAAAAAATCAATCAGGTAAACCTTGCGGTACCCGTAAAAATCCTCAGCATCTGAAATGCGCCGCGTCCAGGGAATGTAATCACGCTTGGCCGCGTTTTCAATTTCAGTGAACAGATGGTCATACGCAGGGTTCGTCAGGATTGCATGAATGGCTTTGGTCCCGGCCAGCCGTGATCTGAGAGAGTTTACCATGCAGACGGCCTGTGCTTCATAGGCTTTGATTAAATCTTCAACGTCATCCAGCCGCTCAAGAAGCTCGTCAAAGAAAACACGCCTCAAAATTAAACGAACCGGCGTATTTTTATGGTACAACTTGCCGCCGCGGAATTTGACTTCACGCGGATCGGCGATCACCGTTTTGTACCCTTTAGATTCAAAATGCTGTTTAAGGTATTCAAACTCGGGAACTGTGCGCACATTGTGCCAATCGAGAATAGCGATGTTTGGCGTCTCGTACCCGCCAAACTGCTCGTAGGCAGCTAGCAAAGCATCGAGAACATCCTGAGCACGCGATTTGCGATGGATGTGATACTCCTCGAAAAAAGCACGCAAAGGCTCTTGCGAAAGAAGAATGTCTTCGATTTGATCAGTATACGCCGCCCCGACAGGAGAATCGCAGTTAAACTCGAGAACTTTCAGGCTTTCGCCTTCCAAAATCGCATTGTAGCGCGAAAAAACAACGCTTTCGGAATAGCCGGGGTTGATTTTGACCAGCCGTTCGACTTCAGGGCGCAAACGAAACATCTGCGTCAGATGCCCTTCTTCAAAATAAAGGCGCACCGCCGTATTGAGTGTTTGAGCCAGACTGCGCGCCGCACGCTTCACCAGATGTGCCTGCTTGGCACTTAAAAAATGAGGCTTATAGAAAGTGGGAATGACAAAACGGCCGTAATGAAACGAAGACTTTTCGAGACGTTCTAAAAAACCGGGAAGGGCGTCAACAACCTCGGCCTCGTGGGCCTTAAGGTACTCGTCATACGCGTGATCGAGATTTTGAGCCATAGTGCGCCTGGTAAACCCTGGCCATCGTTTCCCCAATTAAAGCCGGGCTCGGAGCCACGGTGACACCGGCATTTTCAAGACAGCGGATTTTATCCTCCGCTTTTCCGGAACCACCCGAGATAATCGCCCCGGCATGCCCCATACGCTTGCCTGGAGGGGCTGTTCCGCCCGCCACAAAAGCCACGACCGGCTTTGAAAGCTCGTTTTGGATGACCTGCGCCGCTTCTTCTTCCGCGCTGCCGCCGATTTCACCGATCATCACGATCGCGTCTGTTTCGGGATCCTGCTGAAAAAGGCGCAGAGTGTCCACAAAGGTTGTTCCCACCACCGGATCGCCGCCAATCCCAATACAGGTGGACTGCCCCAGGCCAAGCTGAGTCAATTGCCAAACCGCCTCGTACGTGAGAGTTCCACTGCGCGACACCACCCCAATAGAGCCTTTTTTGTGGATGTAGCCCGGCATAATTCCAATTTTTGTTTCTTCAGGCGTAATCAGCCCGGGACAGTTGGGTCCGATCAAAACAATTTTTTCTCTGCGCACCCAGTGAATGATCTTCACCATATCCATTGCGGGAATACCTTCGGTAATACAGATGATCAAGCGAATGCCCGCTTCGCCTGCCTCGCGAATTGCGGCAGGCGCAAACTTGGCCGGCACATAAATCACCGTCGCATTGGCTGCAGTGACCGCCGCGGCCTCTTTCACTGAATTAAAAACGGGCACTCCGAAAACGCCCTGACCGCCCTTGCCGGGCGTCACCCCCCCCACCACCTGCGTTCCATATTCGAGCATTTTTTGGGTGTGAAAAGATCCGTGAGCACCGGTGATACCCTGCACCAAAAGCCGCGTGTCGCGATTAGCCAAAATACTCATTGGATGGCCTTTACCACTTGTTGTGCGGCTTCCTTAAATCCGGACGCCGAGATAATTTTCAAGCTGGATCGTTCGAGAATTTCACGGCCCTTCTCAACATTGGTGCCTTCAAGCCGCACCACGAGCGGCAGAGAGCGAATCTGAACGCCCGCCCCTTCCAACTCGGCGACTGCCGCAAGAATCCCCTCAGCCACCACATCGCAGCGCATGATCCCTCCAAAAATATTCACCAAAATCGCTTTAACCTTGGGGTCGCTTAAAATAATCTTAAAGGCCGCCGCAACTTTTTCCTTGCCAGCGCCTCCGCCAACATCCAAAAAGTTGGCGGGTTCTCCGCCTGCATATTTGATAATGTCCATGGTGGCCATCGCCAAACCAGCGCCGTTGACAATACATCCGATATTGCCCTCAAGGCCCACGTAGCTCAAATCAATTTTGCGCGCCT
>CAYMUZ010000106.1:0-10174 GCA_964393875.1 uncultured bacterium
CTTTTAGAAGCCGCGGTTCCGGCTGTGCTTAGGGCCAATGACGAGTATCAAAGGTTATCCGCTCGTGGCGTGACATCCAGCGAGCCTTCCGGAAGCGCCCACTTTTTACGGGAGACTCCGGAACGGGCAGCTCTGCGGGAAAATATGCGAAAGGTCGAAGGCTTATACTCTGTGGCCCAACAGGCGCGTATTACGGGTACCCTGATTTTGGAGGGCTACTACACGCAGCGGCATGATTTTGAAAATATTTTGCGGGTTTCCACGCGGGCGGCCTCGTTCCAAACCGGAAATCCAAGATGGGTTCAACAGCGCCGGCTTCAAATGGCTAGTGCATTGAACGGACTTAAAAAATATGATTTAGAATACCCTATTTTAAAAAATATGCTCAGCGGGCCCTTGTTGCCGGAAGACCGCGCCGATGTGTTGGTTCGATATGCGCCGCTTTTAACCTCCCATTTTCCCCTTGAGGCCAGGGCTCAGGCGGCGGAGATAGTCCGCGACATGGAGAGTACGCTCGCCTCCTTGGGAGAGCCTGAAGGATCTCTCTTCGAGGGGATTGACAAACACCTAACTTTGGAAATAGCTACTTATTACCTGATTGCCGGAGGCCGTGAAAATGCCCAGAGGGCGCTGCAAGTGATGCAGCCTTTGAAGGACAGTGTGAAAGATCGCTTTGAGCTTATCGGCATTTATGCGGCACGTCAAATTGGGGCTGCGCTTCTGGCTGAGGGCAACTCTGCGGAAGCCGGGCGTTGGTTTGAGCAGGCGATTGCGCATGCAGATGTGTTTGTTCAAGAACAGCACGCAATTTCGGATGAGGGCGAACGTAATTTATGGAAGAGCTATTTCCGCGGACTCGTGGCCGCCTCTGCCGGCAGAAACCAAGAAGCGCTGGATTTTCTCGACAAAGCCCATAGTGAAACCAGCCCCGAATTGATGGCCTCCATTTCATTTGAAAAGGCCGTATTGCTCGAAAAACTTGGGCGCAGACCAGAAGCCATTTCGGAAGCATTGACATTTTTCATCGTCCGCGACGCTTATAAAGATGACGAGCATGTGGCCCGCTGGATGGCGCATACCTGGGGGTTCAGTGCGGCGGAAGCACGCCGTATCTTTTTGGATCTTGCCGCAGAGGTGATTAAAAATCCTGAACTTTGGGGTGAAACACAAACGCTGCGCTCAGCCGTGGAGCTTGTTCTTAACGAACGGCACATGAAGAGCCAAGAGATGATTGATTTGGCAGAAAGCTGGCTGGGGTCCGCTGCAGCGGTGTCCGGCCCTGCCGGCACGGGTGTCACGAACCGTTTGGGAGTCGAGCAAATGCCGGCGTTCGGCAGTTTTCTCAATGGGCTGCAAGGAATTCTTCCCTTAACGGTTCGCGAACGGGTTTTGTCTTGGCGCTGGAATCTGCATGAGCGTCAGCCAGCCATGGCGCAGTTTCTTCAAGGGTGGCTCGAAGAAAAAAGTGCGGATAGTTTCAGCGAAGCGGCTCTGCAAGAGATCGCGACCCGGTTCATTTTAGCCGGAGATGTTGCTAAGGCCGGCATGGACGACGGGAGCACCGAAACAAGGAACATCGATCACCTGTTCAAATTTTTTGCGCAGGCGCGTCTGATCCATTCCGATTACGACATGACCCGGGTGTTGAGCCTTGCGCGCGATGTTTATGCCGACACAAGCTCAAGCCGCCTCCAACTGCCCGCACTGTCCAATCTTAGTTTTTATTCCGCAACACTCATCGCGTGCAAAGAGCTGTACGAAGATTTGCAAGGTCAGGCTGAAGCGGCTGCAAAATCCGGCGGGCGCGTGCCTGCCGAGCTGACGGCGGTGCTGAAGCATTTTCAGTCAAGTTTCTTAAGGGCGATCGAGGAAGAGTTTCGTGAAGACACGAATAAAACCTATGCTCAGTTTATAAAAAACGCAGAGCCTCTTTGGAAACTTTCATTTTACCTCTCGCTTTACGAAGCCGCTGTGACGTTGGAGAGCGAACCCCTGCAGCGTAAAGCCTTTGCCGACTACCTGCGTTTTTATAAAGAGTCTAAAGTGACTACAGAATTGCCGCCGATGATGCTGCGGCGTGCAGGTTCCCGCATGTTTATGAAGGAGATCGAAAAGTTGATTGTTGAGCAAAAATTTGCGCCGGCGCAAGAGCTCATGGCGTTTTATGCGCCGCTATGGGCGCAGGCAGTCTTGTTTCTTGAGACCCAAGCCGGGCTTGAACCGGCCTCACGTCAATTTTATCTAATGAATTATTTTCACAGTATCAGTGATCTCAATGACAGCGCTTGGTTTTACATGACGCTTCCGGAAAGTCCGCTCAGACTGGTGCTGTCGCATTTTCTGGATGTCTTGCTGTCTTCAGAGCCGGAGCTTGTGGCCCCTGAGTCTAGCGATACGCACCAATTTTTTAAACTCCTGACCCTGAGTCGTGGCGCTCTGTATACCGACCGAGTGGATCTTTTCAAGATTTTTACACGAGCGCTGGTGAAAGCCCGTCTAGATTTGGCGTCTCGCTCCGTGCCTGATCTGTTGCTCTTGGCCCAGATGCTTTTAAGGCTGGATTACGAGGAGCACCCGCCAAATGCGGTTGCTGATGGGGCAACGACTTCTCGGATTGAAGAAGTTTTTGGCATCCTTGAGAAAAAAATAACGGCAGATACCGCCGCTTCGATGCGGTCTACTTTTGAAATTCTTAAAACGCGCCGCAAAATGATACGAGGACAGTTTGCGGAAGCCGTTACGGATTTAAACCGGCTTGCCGCGCAGGCAAAAAAAGCCGGAGAGGAGGCCAGTGAAGACGCCTATCGCTTCACTTCTATTTTGGCTTATTCGTTGGCCGGACAGCCTGCCGAGGCGGCCGCCGGAGCCAGGTTGGCAGCAGGCGGAGAGGGGATCTCAGAAAGAGTTCTTTTTGAGACACCCGAAAACAGGGAGAAGATCGCACAGGCTTACCTCTCCGTTTTGCGTTCCTTGCCCGTTTTTTCGGGGCCGGAGGCGGAGAAGCTGCTGGCGGCAATTTATTTTCTGGACCGCTCTTATGGCGTCCGCGAGATTGGGCTTTGGCTGAGAGAGCAGATTCAGGAACCCAAAGAGTTTAATCCGGAGCGAGCGATACGGCTGTTGGAATGGTTGGAGGCCAGCGGTTATCCGTCTTGGGGAGTTTATCGTTTGTCCGAGCGCCTTTTAGCACGTCAAGGCATCAAACCTGTGCGTGGCCGCGCCGAAGCGCTTAAGAAAAAAATCGGGCCTGTGCTTTCTGCAGAGGGTTGGAAACAGATTCTAAGAGAAGAATTCGATACGGAAAACGACGACTATGTCCTTTCGACTGGGCCGGGCCTGATCCAAAAGTTTCCGGGCCCCGATTTTAGGGAGGGCGCGGCGCTGGTGGCAAAGGCCGGAAAGCGCAAAGAGATTTCAACAAGGGTCAACACGCTCTACCACTCAGGGCAGTATCGCGCTGCGATCATCGCCACAGGTGAATTTGAGCTTAATGAAATCCCGGTGCCTGCCGCCATGGCGGAGCTTCAGGTCAAGGCAAGAGCTTTGGAAGATACGGTGGGGCTTGCCCAAAGCGGGCGTTGGGAAGACGGCCTCACAAAATTGCAGGTTTCTCCGGAGGGGGAACGCGACCTCCGTTTTCGGGAGGAGCTGAAAAAACTACAGGTGTTTCAGACACAGTTGACACAGGCGCGACAGGCTTTGGATGCAAATACCTACGGGGCTGCCGAAGCCATTTTACAAGCGGCTATTCAGGGGTACAAAAATCTTTGGAGAACAAAAATTGAGCCGCAGCCGAATCAGGGCAAATTGGGCGAATTGCAGCAGCGAATCAACGATCGTAAGACGACAGTCCGCCGATTGTTAAAAACGATCGACGACTCGGGGTATTATTCAAAAACCAAAGAAGCGGCTGTGGCGTTGGCTGGGCTTGCCGCAGAGCAAGTTCCACTTGCTTTCCGGGCGCTGCTGGAGCAAGCGGCCTTGTCGTTTAATGAAGCTGTGGAGGAGTTTGACAACCGGGAAAAGCAGAGAGCCTATACGGACGCATTTCATCTGGCCCGGCTTGTCTATGAACTGGCTGACAATTTCTCAGTAATGCCTGAACACATTCAAAAAGCCCAAGAGATCATCGCCCAGGCCTCGGCACATCTTTGGCTGACGCAACTTGAAGACGATTTTTGGATTATGAACGCCATGGCCGAGGCAGAAGATCGGCGTGCCGAGCAGGAGCGCCGCAAAACCACCGGCAAAGCCCGGAACGGCAGCGGGCCGCTGGAGTTCGATTTCCCTAAAAACGCCATTGAGGCAACCGATTCGGGCTTTATTATCCGGCGGCTGACCCACCCTAAAGCCGGAGCCAATGGGCAGGCGATTCCGGTAAAAATACCTGATTATGTTTGGCATCACGATACGTTTCAAATCCGTCCGAAACAAAAAAAACACGCAGGTGTAGAAAAATCAGAACCTGCCGGAGCCACTCCCCAGCCCAAGCAGAATTTTTTCCGCGTCATTTCCCGCACCAAGGATTCTGTGGAATTTGAAATTCCAAAAACCCGGGACGGGTTTCGCGAGCGGCAGGCTGAAATCATTCGGCAGTTGCAAGAAGGCGGTTCTCTGACACGCACTGAGAATACAGACTGGACTCGTAAAAAGAACCTCCTTTGGTTCATCGTCGACAGCTTGAAGCACAACCTGCGAGACAGGCTCGAGTTTGATGCGCCCGCTCTCACGGCACCGACGACGGGTAATCCCCAAATGGATTTCGTCATGGGACTGGACTTCTCATTTTTTCACATTGATAAAACCCGCCGCAGGGGCGAAGAGACAACGGCGGCGTTTTTGCGTGAAAAAATCAACCGTTATGAAATAGATCAAAGGCTCAAAGACCCTCATTTTATTGCATTTGATCCGGAACAAAAAGAAGCGCTGGCGGCCATGCTCAATCCGTTTATCCCGTTCGTCTTGATTCAGGGACCTCCGGGCACCGGGAAAACCACTGTGATCAAAGCCGCCATTCAGATGCTGGCAGAAACGCAGATGGCCGCTGGAAATCTAGAAAAAGAAGGCGTTTTGGTCACCAGCCAGCAGAAGCACGCGGTGGATAAAGTGTTGCGAGGGGTCCTTGATGATTTACAACTCAAAGAGAAGAAAATGCGCCTGGCACGTGTCGGGACTTCAGCGGAGGGCATCCGGGACAGCGATGTGGCGGGTCTGCATGCTCTGCGTGAAAAATTGCTTGCAGAAATGGAACGCAATTCTCAGGACAGTTTTACTCTTTATGGCACAGCCAACGGCGTGCCGCTGGACGCCATGCTTGTTCAACAGCACCCCGCTCTTTTGGGGCGAACGCGCACCTTGATTATGGATGAGGCCACTCGCGCAACGCCCGAAGAAGCGCTTTACTTGATGGCTTATTTTAGGGAGCTTAAAAAAACAATTTTGGTGGGCGATCCCTTTCAGCTGCCGGCCTACGGTGTTTCGGAAGATGAACAGAAGAACGCTCTCACCGTGCTAAGAGCGGAGAAAATGAATGTGCTGCAGGATGATCGGGTGGGCAGCCGGTCGCTGGATGAGATTTTTGCGAGTCGTAAAATGAAAGGTCTTAAAATTTCTCTTTTTGAAAGATCCCTGAACTTGTTTTTAGAGCCCGATGAGAATGGCCAGATTTATCAAATGACTCGGCCGCCTTTCTTTTATTTGCACGTCAACCGCCGCTCCGGTTATGACATGGTTCGCGAGCTTAATCATTTTTACGATGAGCGCCGGCCGCTTACGGCCGGCCGAGCAGAACCGGGGTTTCTGATTTTGGATGATACGGCTGGAACCAGCCTTGAAAAAAACACCAATGGAACCCCTGTCGAGTCCGAGAGTACGGGAATCACAAATGAGGGTGAGGCTGCGCGCGCCATTCACTGGCTGAACGCGTTCATCAACGATGACGATAAAAAAATAGATCCTGAGAAGATCGCCCTCATTACGCCTTATAAAAAACAAGCGAAGCTGATGGAGGATACCCTTAAAGACATTGCCCGGCTTCACGCCTATTTGATCAGCCGCGAACAGGCGATCGATGTGTCTGGCGGCGCGCCTGCGGGCGCTGCGCCGGACCTGAAAGGATTTATGGACACGGCGGAAGCCGAAGCGCGTGTGCGTTCCGTTTTTAATTTAATTCAAACAAAAAACGGAGACAGCGCATGGCTCAAGTTCCAGGGTGATTTGGGCAATTTGCGCAGAACCAAGAACCCTCAGGAAGCCCAAGTTGTCGCCAAAAGACTGCGCGAAGCGATGGGGCTCGGAGAGCGTTTTGTCACCCTCTCAACGGATCCCCAAGGCAATGCGACGATGCCGGTCACGGTGACAACGGTCGATTCTTCCATTGGGGATGAATGGGAGGGTGTGATTCTTTCGTGGGTGCGGTCGAATAAGCAAGGCCTTGTTGGCTTTTTAGGGGGCGGTAAGCGTTCGGAAGGCTGGCGCCGCCGAAATGTCGGCTCGTCGCGCGCTCAAAAAATCAAGGTCGAAATCGGGGATATTTCCGGAACATTTTTAAACGCGATGAGACTCCGCAAGAGACAACGTCATGAAAAGAAACCGTCCGCTGCGGATCTGAAGAATCGCAAATGGGAAGCCGACCCGGAGATGCGCAAATGGGCCGAACGGAAAAAAGAAGTGACGAGGGATAACGAGCGCAACCGTGTGCGACTAGGCGGCAATCTTCCAGATTCCAAGCGTGCGTCTCCGGTTTCTTCAACGACTACGGTGCGCTCGGAAGTGCGGGGCTTGGACAGAGACCAAGCGCGCCAGATGCACGACCGGGCCGGACAGATCATTCATGAGGCGTGGGATAAGTTTGAAGAGTTATTAGTTCAGGCCAAGATTCCGCAGGAAGATGCTGTTGCCCACCTATTTTTTGCTGCCTATACCGGGGTGGCAGGCAACCGTTACCTTGGCGCGCCGCAAAATACCGCTGAAGCAACCGCGGCCCAGGCGTTTCGCGGGTACCAAGCCTATAAGCAATTTTTAGACAGAGGCGAAAATGTAGCCACGCTTTTGTTGGAATCGGACCAGCCAGCTTTCGACAACATGCATTCTATTCGCACGGAACAAATTGTTGTGGCGCCCGACCGGTCGGAGTTAGAAGAAAACGTGCTGAGCATCGTGTCGCAGCAAGGACGGAACATTGAAAGAAAAATGAATGTAGAAATGATCACTCCGGCAGGACAAAAAATAGACGTTCTCATCCTCGAGTTTGTGAATACAGAAGGGCAACCCATTAAAAATATTGAGGGGTGGCGACTTGATACCGCTGTTTTGAAGAAAATCAACGAAACCTCGGCACTTTCAAAAGAAGACATTTTAAAGGGCCGCGAAACCAACGCTCTCGGAGTTTATACGGGGCGTGCCGCGCTTCTGCGGGGGTTTGGCTACGGGATTACGGACGTTGTCTATGACATTTATGCCCAGCTTCCTGCGGGTCTGACCCATGGGGCATTGGAACGGGCCAAGGCGCGTCTGATTCGAGAAGATCAGGAACGGCTTCGAAGTGTGATTGACGGCCGGCTGATTCCTCAAATTGAAGGACTGCCTAGAACCCTGCAAATCTCGACGGATCAAGTCGGACAGGCGCTGATATTTGTGCAGGCCCTTGAGACGCATGTGTTGGAGCAGGGCGATGATTATCGCGGTGGCGTCAAGGGGCGTATTTTTCGCCCCAACTCATTCAGTCGTTTTCTGGAGCTCATTGCCGCCGAGAGTTCCACCTCAGGTCTTCCGGAGAGAGTAATTGCGGATATCGAGCAAGTGATGACCCAAGCCCTGCAGGAACGGTTTTACGTCTTTGACCCGAATGCTCTTACGGATGAAGCGGACCAACAGCAAGCGATCGATCAAGAAATAGAGCGTTTCCGCCAGAGTGTCAACGCGGCTTTTAATGATATCGAACATCCTGTCGCAGGCCGGAAACCCAGCCGGACCCTGTTGGATCTGCTTACGTTTGTACGCGAAAACATTCTTGGCGACATTGAGGCTATTATTCAAAGTAAAAGTTGGGTTGCTGATGAGGCCATGACCAGTTATATCTTGGCCGAAAAACGCAAAACCGAAGCGCTGTTCAAACGAGCGCAGAGTGACCCGACCTATTTAGGGCTAGCCCTCAAACGCCGTGAAAACGTTCGCGATCTGGAGGCTATTTTCACTAGTATTATTTTAAAACTGCGTGGGGGCCGCGATCAGGTGCGCGGAGAAATTCAAAAGCCTAAAGGAACTTCCGACATGATTTTATTTGCACGGCAAGTCAATATCTTTGATCTTATTCATACACTGGAAGAGTTTGAAGGACATACGCTGCTGATTGTTTCCGATGACCCGGAGGCCACCCGTGCTGCCCACTGGGTTCAAATGGCGCGTAACGATTTTAACGTAGGAACACTGCTTCTTCCACCCGGCGAACTAAACTCTATTTTTAACTCATCGCTTGTAGGAGAGTCGGTTTCGGTAGATATGGATGCCGGGTTACTTTATCTCCGGCCTTCTGAAGAAACCCTTGCGAAATTAGAAGTCCAGCACGACAACTATGAAGCGCTTAAACGCTATGCGCTTCAAAATGCTGCTAAGCCGGCGGTGACGCTCAGTGGCCGCAGAGTCAAAGTCCGTGTTTCGTCTGAGAGGCCGGATGGCATTCAAACCGCAATGTCGGCAGGCGCCGATGGCGGTGGTTTGGCGAAAACGGAGTTTGCGATTAAGGGAGATGAGCTAGAGAACTGGCTTGCGAATGCGTCACTCGAAAACCGAGAAAGACTCATCGAGTATTTCAGGGCCCTTTTTTCCAGCCTCTTGGAAGCGGCTGATTACGGGCTTGATGAAGAAAGCCGCATGGTTACGATTCGTGCTTATGATTTTGAGAGAGACAAAAATTTTGGTTTGCCGAATCTCACCAAACTGTTTGGCCCGGACTACTACCGCACCGAAAAAGGGCGAGAGCTTCTAAAGATCGAGCTCATCGGAAAATTTCGCGCAAGCCGGGCTTTTTCTCCGGGTAGGCTGCGGGTTCTATACCCAGCTTTTCGTGCGCCCGCAGATCTTGCGGCCCTCGTGGTCAAATGGCGTCTTGTGCAGCAAGGCATGGCGCTGACCGATATCGACCGGTTCATAGATACGGCAAGCCGCGATACGGATTTTATGAATAAATCTTTTGAGGGGCTAACGCAGGAAACGCAACATCAGCTGAATGCAATGGCTCATGAGTCCCAAGATTTTATCAGTGAAGTTTTAAAAAGCATTACGCCGGCAGAACAAGAAAAACTAAACAATCTGGCGCGTGCAGATATTGATTTTATGAAGCAGGTTTTTAATGATGCGGTTAGTGAGGCTAAGCAAGATGAGATCGAAACTAAACAGCCCCTAACTCTTCCAGCGCTCGGGTTTATGATCGAGACGCTAGAAGGTAATCATATTTTACCCTACATCCTTGAGCAGAGTGATTTTGTAATGTATGGCACTACAGATTTTATCATCAGCACTTTTCGCGACAAGCCGGGAATATCCCGCGATAACCCAGTCTATGTGGATTTATTTAATAAACTTCAGCCTGAGGTAATAGCCGGTATTAAGCAAGGGCTCGATACCGTGGCCAGATTTAATACGGAGCGAGGCACACAACGTGAAATCGAGTTCGGAGGGCTTTTAGCCGACAGTTCAGATCCTTTTTTAATGGCGCTGATTCAGATGACCCCTCTGGAATTGCCGATTATTGTCAGCCGCTCTCCCCAAGACGTTGCTTTGACCCGGCTTTTGGTGCGTCAAATTGACAAGGGTGCCGAAACAGAAGAGGCGGCGCAGACAATTTTAAACGCGATCAAAGAACGCTTAAATGCTGCACCGGAAGTCCTTGCACTCAAGGAAGAGATCCAAGAAGAACGTATCGTTGCAGCGTCTGCCGAGCAAAGCGGCGAGCCTGAGTCGGCTGCGACTTCCGCTCATCCTAGAGGCATCCGTGTGCAGCCCCCTGTCATTGCCGGACCTGTTGAGGCGCAAGAGGAAGGCCTGTTTACCGAGAGCCGTCTTTTCCGCGTTGGGACAAAATTTCATTACAGGGTTTTCACGCCATTGAAAAAAATGCGAGAAACATTCCCTGATATTCAGTTTTTTATAATTCATCCGAGTGGAACAAGGGCGA